>NZ_JBJDNH010000013.1:0-127785 GCF_044900465.1 Klebsiella sp. NPDC088457
GGTCGGGCTGATACCGTCGGACAGCGGCATCCACGCCAGGCGGCCGTTCGGAGTGGCGTTGGTCAGTTCGCCAATCGGCGTGTTGTTGGAGATCGACAGCGTGCCGTGGCTGAGGGTGGAGTAGAGCATCTTGTACTTACGGCACTCGCGTTCCGTCCACTCGGTGATATCCAGCGCGTACTGGTCGACGTAGTTATCGTCGTTGCCATATTTCGGCGCATTCAGGCAGTCGCGGCGTAGCGCTTCATAGCCTTCGAAATTGGCCAGCAGCGCATCGCGGATCTGCTCGAGGGTGTATTTCTTCTCTTCGTACACCAGCTTGCGGATCGCCGCGAGGGAGTCGACGTAGGTCGCCAGCCCGGAGAAAATCAGCCCCGGCCCGTGGTTAACGACAGCGCCACCGGCGGCGACGTCCCTGCCGCTCTCCATGCAGCCTTCGACCAGCAGCGACATCAGCGGTTTCGGCGCCACGTCGCGGTGGACGCGCTGGCTGATCACCGTCCCAATCGCCGACAGGCGGACGATATGGGCAATCTGCTGTTTCACCGCCGCGTCGAACGCTTCGAAGGTTTGCAGCTCGCGCAGGTCGCCGGTATCCAGCCCCTGGTAACTATCGAACAGCACCATCCGGCCGCGGTTGAGCACGAACTCGATGGCGATGGGCCACTGGGTGTAGCCGGTGGAGGTCCACTGATAGATCCGCCCGGATTTCTGCGGCTCAACACAGCCCATCAGGCAGTAATCGCGCGCGTCTTCAAAATCGAAGCCTTTACGCAGCATCATCTTGATGTGGGAATCATCGAAGTGGCAGGCCGGGAAGCCCATCCCCGCCTTCACCACGTCGACGATTTTTTCCATATACTTCTGCGGCGACTGGTTGTGAATCCGGCAGGCCAGCGACGGCTGATAGACCTTCACGAAGCGCACGGCGTCCATAATCAGATAGGTCAGATCGTTGCAGGCGTCGCCGCCGGAGCGCTTCTGGCCGCCGACGGTGAGGTTGATAAACGGCTGGTAGCCGGCGAAGTATTTCGCCCCCAGTTCGCTGGACATCCACATCAGTTCGGCGCACTTGATGATGAATGCCTGCATCAGCTCCAGCGCCCCGTCGTGGGTCAGACGGCCTTCACGGATATCGGCCTCGAACATCGGGTAGCAGTACTGGTCGACGCGCCCTAACGACAGACCGGTCTGGTTCTCTTCCACTTCGAACAGCGACTCGACGGTCCAGATGCTTTGCAGCGCTTCCTGCAGGGTTTTCGGCGGGTTCGCCGGTACGTTCTCATTCACTTCGGCAATGGTCAGCAGCTCGGCGCGACGCCGGGCGTTCGGCTCCTGCGCTGCCAGCTCGCGGGCGTGCGCGGCGATGCGCTGAGCGTAGTTCACCACTCCTTCGCAGGTTTCAATCGCCGCTTTGTAGAAGTAGATGCGGTCGATATCCTGCGGATTTTCCATGCTCAGCTGGTCGAGGTGGGCCTGGGCATCGGCTTTGATGCCGTTCATCCCTTTGGTAAACAGCAGCACGTCGTAGCCAGGGCAGGTATCGCCGCCGCCGTTAATCTGGTGATAGGAGAGGTCGCTGACGAACGTCTCGCCGCTGAACGCCCACACCCCGGCTTCACGGTATTGCGCTTCACAAATCTCATCCAGCGAACGGCCTTCCCAGAACGGGACGATCTCTTCGCGGATGGTTTTCTTATCTTCTTCGCTGATCTCAAACGGATCCTGCGGACGGGTGCTCATGGTGTCGAGCTCGTCGCGTACCCAGCGCCAGGCGATATCCGGCGAGAAGGCGCCGGCACGGGCTTTACCGCACGGATGGCCGACGATCAGCTCATCGTTCTGAATCAGAACCGGCGCGGTTTCGCAGGCGCGGCGGAAAGCTTTGGCACGCAGCAGAATGGTGGGCATCCCCGGGTTGGCTTTGACCACTTCGGTGAAGGCCAGCGCGCGGTAAATAGAGACGCTCGGGCGCGCCTGCAGGTAGTGGTTACGCAGGCGCTGCATCCGCGGTGTCAGCCCTTCCATGACCGGAGTAGCGCTGTCGGCGGCGAACGGCACGCTGGCGAGGTGTTGCTTGCCGCGGAACAGGCGCACCGGCAGGTTGAGCGCGCTCAGATTGCGTTGCGCGCAGAGGAACAGAGCGGAGAGTTCGTTGATGACCACGCTGGCGTCATCGAGGCTGGCGCTGTGGCGCAGGGCGTCGAACATCGGATAGCCGTCGATCGCGCAGGCCGCGCGGACTTCGCTCAGTTCCGCCAGTTTGAACCACAGGCATTCAACGATCTCATACGCCTGCTGCGCGGTCAGGGCGCCGCTGGCGATATCGCGTTGATACCACGGCAGCAGGGCCTTGTCGGCGCCTTCCGGGTTCACCGCATAGCTGCCGTTATCCAGCTGCAGCGCCAGCTGGAACAGGTAAAAGGCCTGGCAGGCTTCTTTAAAGTTACGCGCCGGATGGGCCGGCACGTGATGCAGGATCGCCGCGCTCTCCAGCAGCTCGGCCTGGCGGTAGGCGTTGCTTTCCGCCGCCGCAAGGGTTTCGGCGCTGGCGGCCAGCTTCTGCGCGAGGGTGAGCAGGGCGTCGCAGGCGTAAATCGCGGCGCGACAGCCGTTGACTTCATCCATCCCGCTGCGGCTAACGGCGCTGCCGAGGCTGCGGGTTTTCTCTTCCAGCTGGTGTTTGATCGCCAGCACGCCTTTTTCGACAATCAGCCGGTAGTCCGGGGAGTCCAGTTCGTCGTTAAGATTCAGGAAGCGGAACGCCGACGGGCGATGCATTGCGCTCTCATCGTGGAAAATCGCCCCGTGTGGCTGACGGGTCTGGTTGCCGACGATCAGCTCGTCGGGGCTGATGCACACCGGCAGCTGGCGCATCAGTTCATAGAAACGGCGCGCCGGTTTCACGGCGGCGGGGATACCGGCGATATCGCCATCAAGGGCGCTCAGCGCGGCGGCATGTTCGGTACAGAGGGTGCTTTTTTGTGACAGTAAACGTTGTGCCAGCACGGTGACGCGCGGGGTTAAGCTGTAGTGTGCCATGGTAAGCTTCTCCAATCTTTTTATGGGTGACCCTGAACGGCAGCGCCGCCCTGGTGACCGGTCCAGGCCCGGCGATAAATCTCGGTTAAGGCGTGAGCGTCCGGGGTGCGCGGATTGGTTGGCGTACAGCTATCGCGCAGCGCCTGGCCGACCATCTCCGCCAGCCGATGATCAAAATCGGCGCCATCAACGTCGGTATCGCCGATGCCGGTTGGCAGGGCCATTTCATCTTTTAAGGTCTGAATCGCCACCAGCAGGCTGGCGACACCCTGGCGGGTGCTGCCGGCGGGCAGGTCGAGCAAATGCGCCAGGCGGGCATATTTAACGGCGGCCTCGGTGTCGCACTGGCCCTGATAATCGGCATTCCATGCCACCACCTCCGCCATCAGCAGCGCATTGGCGCGGCCGTGCGGCACGCGAAAGACGCCGCCAAGCGCGTGGGCCAGGCTATGGGTAATCCCGAGGGAGGCGTTGGTGAAGGCCATCCCCGCCATGCAGGAGGCGTTGTGCATTTTTTCGCGCGCCAGCAGATTGTCGCCGCTGCGCCAGCAGGTCGGCAGATAGCGGAAAACCTGCTGTACTACCTTTTCGGCCAGCGCATCGGTAAAGTCGCTGGCGGCGCGGGAGACGTAGGCTTCCAGCGCGTGGCACAGCACGTCCATGCCGGTATCGGCGGTGATAGCCGGCGGCACCGAAGCCACCAGCGACGGGTCGAGAATGGCGATATCCGGCAGCAGCGATGAATCCACCAGCACCAGTTTTTCGGTATGGGCTTTCACCACCGAAAAGGCGGTGACTTCAGAGCCGGTGCCGCTGGTGGTCGGAATCGCCACGAAGCAGGGGGGCTGGCGCCCGGCCTGCGGACGGGTCTGGGCGAGGGCGAAAATAACCGCTTTGGCCGCGTCAATGACCGACCCGCCGCCCAGCGCCACGACCAGCTCCGGATAGCGGGCGTCCATCAGCTTCATCCCGCGTACGAGGGTGGCGATATCCGGATCCGCGACCACGTCATCCCAGACCTGGAAAGCGATGCCGCGCTGGCGCCAGGGGCCAGTCACGCGTTCGGCAAGGCCAAATTTGACCATCGCCTTGTCGGTCACCAGCAGGACGTTACGGGCCGGCAGCTCGTTAAGGACCGCCAGCGCGTCCTGACCAAAGCGGATCCGGGGTTTCAGCAAAAATTCACTCATTGGGTTATTCGCTCCTTAAGCGTCCCGAAACACGTTCTCGACAATGGCGACCACCGACATGGCGGTGTAGCGATCCTTATTGAGCGCTAAGTACTCTTCCGCCAGGACGATGTCGTGCATGCCGGCGCCGACGCTGTCGACGGCGACCCAGGTCTGGTCTTTCATCGGCTGCTGGTCATCATCTAACTTGACGATCAGCAGCAGGTTGCTGCCGCGTAGCTCTGCGCATTTCTGCGTGGCGACGACATGTCCGACTACCTTTGCGAGAATCATTGTTTTTATCGCCTTATCTCAATGCATTACTGACCTAAGCGCTCCAGCACCTGGCGGATGATGCGTTCCACGTTTTGCTCGTTGATCTCGCCTTCCGCGGCCGCGGCGGCGATCGCAAAGCGGTCATCGGCCGTTACGCTACGGGTCGGGCAGAGCGTGGCGGCGCCCGCGGAGGTGAAACGCTGGTCGTCAAGAATGCTGCGGTGCGGGTTATCCGCTGGGGTGACGATGGTCGGCTGCGGTTCCGGGCGGCTGCCTGGGGCGCGCAGTTCATCGATGGAACGCACGCCGCAGCCGACTCTGCGGATGTTGAGCAGGTTCATGGGGCCGACGTTATCGGAGCTGGAGCCGCCGCCGACCGCGCCGCAGCCAAGGGTTAATGCCGGGGTGATATTGGTGGTCGCGCCGATGCCGCCCAGCGCCGCCGGGGTGTTGATCAGAATGCGGTTAACCGGTTTTTCGAGGCAGAACTGACGAATCACATCCTGGTTGCGGGTGTGGATCACCAGCGTATGGCCGAGGCCTTCGTTGCTCAGCAGTTCCATTACCCGGTGACAGGCGGCCTTCCAGTCCTCTTCTACGTACAGGCCGAGAATCGGGCACAGTTTTTCGCGGGAGTAGGGGTTCTGGTGGGAGACGGTGGTCTGCCCGGCGATCAGCACTTTGGTGCTGGCCGGGACGCTGAAACCGGCCAGCTGGCTGAGATACAGCGCGGTTTTGCCGACCACTTTCGGGTTGATGGTGCCATTCGGGCGCAGCAGCAGGGCCGCCATTTTGGCCGCTTCGCCTTCATTCATAAAGTACGCGCCCTGGGCTTCCAGCTCGCGGTGGACGTCGTCGTAAATGCAGCGTTCGACGATGATCGACTGTTCTGAGGCGCAAATGACTCCGTTATCGAAGGTTTTGCTGGTAATGATGTCTTGCACCGCGCAGTGAATATCGGCGCTGCGTTCGATAAAGGCCGGTCCGTTACCCGGTCCACCGCTGATCGTCGGGGTGCCGGAAGCATAGGCCGCGCGAACCATCCCTTCACCGCCGGTCGCCAGAATCAGCGAGACCTCTTTGCTGTGCATCAGCTCCGAGGTGGCTTCCAGCGTCAGTTCGGTAATGCCGCTGACGCAGCCCGCCGGCGCGCCTGCCGCTTCGGCGGCGCGC
Source organism: Klebsiella sp. NPDC088457 (assembly GCF_044900465.1). NCBI lineage: Bacteria > Pseudomonadati > Pseudomonadota > Gammaproteobacteria > Enterobacterales > Enterobacteriaceae > Klebsiella > Klebsiella sp. NPDC088457. Next base: position 5,661 of record NZ_JBJDNH010000013.1, read on the forward strand.
TTGACGATCTCAATCGCTTTCCAGCTGCACTGACGCGCGCCTGGATGCGGCGAGAAGATAATCGCGTTGCCGGCTTTCAGGGCAATCAGCGTCTTATAGATAACCGTAGAGGTGGGGTTCGTTGACGGGACCAGCGCACAAATCACGCCCAGCGGCACGCCCACGTCCATCACTTTTTTTAGCGGATCGTCATGAATGATGCCGACGGTCTTCATATCTTTGATGGCGTCGTAGACGCGCAGCGAGGCGAAACGGTTTTTCAGCACTTTATCCTGCCAGTTGCCAAATCCGGTCTCTTCCGCGGCCATTTTCGCCAGCGCTTCGGCGTGGTGCGCTGCTTCCTGGGCCACGTTTTTCACGATGGCGTCGATTTGTTGCTGCGAAAAGGTGGCCAGAATCGCCTGAGCCTTTTTGGCGCTGCGCACCAGTTCCCGCGCGTTCTGGCGGGACAGCAAATCGTTATCCAGTTCAATCATGAGTCTATCCTTCATCAGACTAAAAGAGTGGAGACGGGGCGCGCCCTGTCAGGTCATGCCTTGTGCTGCGACGCGATTTTTTCGATATCGTTATGGGGGCGGGCAATGACGCGAGAGGTCACCACTTCGCCAATGCGTTTTGCCGCTTCGACGCCGGAATCTACGGCGGCATTGACGGCGCCGACATCGCCTTTCACCATCGCGGTGACCAGCCCGGAGCCGACGTTTTCATAGCCAATCAGCTCGACGTTGGCGGCTTTACACATCGCGTCCGCGGCTTCAATACAGGCCACCAGACCTTTGGTTTCGATCAGACCAAGCGCTTCTTTCATCATGTTGTCTCCCGTTATTCCGCGACTTTGTAATGCGCGACGATTTTGTTGATGTCGTTATGCGGGCGGGCGATAACCAGCGAGGTCACCACTTCCCCGATGCGCTGCGCCGATTCCACGCCGGAGTCCACCGCCGCTTTGACGGCGCCGACGTCGCCTTTCACCATCGCGGTGACCAGCCCGGAGCCGACGTTTTCATAGCCAATCAGCTCGACGTTGGCGGCTTTGCACATCGCGTCCGCCGCCTCAATGCAGGCCACCAGACCTTTGGTTTCAATCAGACCTAATGCATCACCCATTTGCGTTCTCCTGGCCTTAAGCCTTGTGTTTAATGACGATTTTGTTGATGTCGTTATGCGGGCGGGCGATAACCAGCGAGGTCACCACTTCCCCGATGCGCTGCGCCGATTCCACGCCGGAGTCCACCGCCGCTTTGACGGCGCCGACGTCGCCTTTCACCATCGCGGTGACCAGCCCGGAGCCGACGTTTTCATAGCCAATCAGCTCGACGTTGGCGGCTTTGCACATTGCATCCGCCGCTTCAATGCAGGCCACCAGACCTTTGGTTTCAATAATCCCCAATGCATCACCCATTGTGATCTCCTCCAGAACAGGTTTTGTGATTCGGGAAAACCGTCCGCGTTACGGCGTCAACACGCGGTAGCGGCGTTCGACGTCCACTATAGGGAAATGAAGACTGAGTGAAATTTAAATCTGTTAAATGTTTATTTTTAGATTTTTACTCGGTTATTTAGCCTTTTATAGCCTCTGATTTATCTGTTTGTGCTGATATATCGTGCGGGAATTTGGCGTTGCCACGGGGGGGTTTTCGCGCGTTGAGACGCGCCGCGGGGAATGTTAATGGGGTGCTAATTTATTGCGGACGCGGGGTAATATATCCCTCAATTAAATGTGGGTATGGTCATGTTTTTTTCCGCCAGATAAATGCAAAAAGTGCGGTTTCGCGGTGAGGGCGATACCGGGAAAGCAGGGGAGTGGGATTAATCGAACTGACTGCCGGATTTCAGGGTGCAGACATACAGCGGAGAGTTGATGGAGCTCAGCAGAATTGCCTTCTCGTTGAGCTTCTGGGCGTTAAGAAACAGGCCATCGTGGCTGTCGGACATCTCACGCATAAAATAGGCAAAGATCACGTCCGGGGACTCGTCGATGGACGAGGCGCTGGATTCCCATTTGCTGATGCGGTAGTGGCGCTCGGTGGCAGAGATGCGCTGGCTGGTCCAGTTAAATTTGACGTAGCGTTGCAGATAGAGCCAGCCGGCCGCAGAGTCGGTATAGCCTTCGACCACCATCGAGCCTTTGCCGTTGGCGGCAAAATTAAAATGGATATTGCCGTTCACGTTCTCTTTATCCATGTTCTCAAAACGCATGATGGCTTTGCTGGAACAGCTCATCACGCCGTCTTTTTCAACCGGCAGCAGTTTCCAGGCGCTGATCCCCGCGGCGGTGATAAACACCAGGGCCGAGAGAGCGAAGAAGGGACGGGGGGCGAGTCTCATTGCGGCTTCCAGGAGTAGTAGAAATAGTTATCGCAATAGCTGAACGGGTTGTCTTCATGCATGGCGCAGTGGGCGAGAAACACCCGGCCCAGGCCGTTAGTTTCCAGCCTGTCGCCATAGAAGAAGACGAAGCGTTCGCCGGGTTTACACTCCAGCTTCAGCCGCTGGCGCACCTCATCAAAATTTTTGCCGTAGGCGCTGGCGGAGACCGATCGCAGCATCTCGTCGCTGGCCAGCAGCTCGCACTGGCTGTGGGTCATTTGGGTCAGGGTGATGGGGCGGGATTCGCTGCCGCCGACGAAAGCAAAGGCCAGCAGCAGCAGGGCGATGGTCAGCAGGCTGGCTCCGGCGAGATACCAGCAGGTGCCCCGCGCATGCCGCGAGGGGGCGGCGTTTTCCTCGGCGGCGGAAGGCGAAATGGACTCCTGCGCCGGCGGGATTTGCGCCTCGGGCGCGGCCGGAACCACCGCGCCGTCGTCAATGATGGCGATGGTTAAATCGGGGTTGAGCTGCAGCAGGCCGCGCGACACGGTGACAATGATATTGTCGATGTCATAGTGGCGGAAGGTCTTGCGCAGCATGCTCAGGTACTGGTTGAGGTTGCTGTTAGATGAGGTTAATCCGTTATCATCCCAGACCTTTTTCAGCACTTCGTCGCGGCTGATAACCTCGGGATGGCGCAGAAAATAGTACAGCAGCGCGCTGGCGGTGATCGACAGCTGGCTGTCTGGTTCATCGCTTCCCGGTAGGGTCAGTGTGCCGTCCGTTGCATCATAAATGAGACGGGCATGGATGTTGTAGCGCATCGCGGCCTCAATCTAAGCGCTTCACGCGGGAAGCGTCATCTTCGTCAGATCGCTCACCAGGGATCGGCGGTGTTCGCTGCTCATGGTGCGCCCTTCGGTGAGCTCCGATAACCAGATGCCGTCGGCGGCATAGCGCACCAGGGTACCGGTATGGCTGTTATCCAGTTCATCCCCCTGCGCCAGATACCCCAGCATCCAGTCGCGCCAGCATTTTCGCAGCACCGGTTCGTCCGGCATCGCCAGCGACAGCACCATCAGCTGGCGGCTTTCGTGGGTGTCCGTCAGGTCGGAAAGATAGTGCAGGTAGGCGCGGGTAAAGCGCCCGTAAGCGATATTATCGGCGGCCATCAGCTCGCTTATCGCCTTTTCCATAATCGCCAGCAGACGGGCGAACAGGGCGAAGAGCAGCGCCTGTTTATTGGGAAAGTGATGCAGAAGACCGCCTTTACTGACGCCTGCCCCCTGAGCAACGGCGTTCAGCGAGAGCGAGGCGATGCCATCCCTGCCGGCAATGGTTGCCGCTGACTCCAGCAGTTGCTGATGCAGGCGGGCGGGATCTTTTTTGCGGTGCTGGGCTTCCATATTCATGGCCGGAATCATACCGACCAGACGGTATGATTATTCTTGATAGCGATCAACATGTTGGGCGGTGCAGGGCGATGGGTTTCCGTTATTGCGTGGAGGCTCACAATTCATCATACCCATGATGGCGATATCCCGTTTGCCCGGGGTATCGCCAGCGCGAATTACCCGTTGTGGCGGTGCACCACAAAGCCGCTCTCTCCCGGCGCCAGCTCCGGACGCAGCGTCAGGGACGGGATCAGATAATCGCCGTGGTTTTGCCGGCGGAACGGGATGGGCGCGGTGCTCGCCAGGGTATCCAGCCGCTGCCCCAGCTCTCGGCACTGCTGCGCAAAGCGCTGCTCGTCCGTTTTCTCCGTGCGGTAGAACACCAGCGGCGGCAGCACCTCGAAGCCGGGGTAAAACAGTATCCCATGCTGGATAGGGAACAGAATATCGTCGATCGGTCCGTTGATACCGCGCGACGAATAGTGCTCCGCCCAGCCGCCGGCGGTGACGACCAGCATCGCTCGCTTGCCGACGAAGGTCCCTTCGCCGTAGCGATCGCCCCAATGGCTATCGCTGTGCTCGCCGACGCCATAGGCAAAACCGTAGGCATACACGCGATCTATCCAGCCTTTCATAATGGCGGGCATCGAGAACCACCACAGCGGGAACTGAAAAATCACCGTATCGGCCCACAGCAGCTTCTCCTGCTCCGCAACGATATCCGCACTTTGCGTTCCCTGTTCAAAGGCCTGCTTTGAGTCGAGCGTCGAACGCCAGAACTCGCCGACCGGCGGGGCGCTACTGTCGTCGGCATCAAAGCCCGCTTTCCAGCGCATGGCGTAGAGATCGGAGACCTGCACCTCGTGCCCGGCCTGCTGCAGATGTTGCACGGCAAAATCTTTTAAACCGCCATTTAGCGAACGGGGTTCAGGATGGGCGTAAATCAACAGTACTTTCATAACATCACCTCTGGGCTGTGGAGAGCTGCAGAGTAGGCGCTGAGCCGTTATAGTAGAAATTAATTACTTAAATCTCAGGTATAGCTGTGATTAATTTACACCGTCTGGACCTTAATCTGCTGCGCACCCTCGATGTGCTGCTGAGTGAACACAACGTCACGCGGGCGGCGCAGCGGCTGAATCTGTCGCAGCCATCGGTCAGTATCCAGCTCGCCAGACTGCGGGAGATCTTTGCCGACCCGCTGCTACTGCCGGGGCCGCGCGGCATGCTGCCTACCGCTCGCGCCGATGAGTTACGCGGGCCGCTGCGCGATGCGCTCACCGCCCTCGAGAAGGCGGTGGCGCCCGCCAGTCGGTTCGATCCGGCGACGGCGGCGCAGACCTGGCGCGTCGCGGCGACAGATTATATGGCCTCGGCGATTTTGCTTCCGGCGTTGCACGCGCTGCGGCTGGCATCGCCGGCCAGCCGCCTGGCGGTGTTTGAGCTCCAGCCGGCACGGCTGGTGCAGCAGGCGGAACGTGACGAGGTGGATCTGGTTCTTCATACCCGGGATGGCGCGCCGCCGGAACTGCATCAGCGACTGCTGTTCAGCGAGCGTTACGTGCTGGCGGGCAGAGCGGGGCACCCGGCGCTCAATCCCGGGCTGAGCCTTGCACGGTTCTGCCAGCTGGAGCAGGCGATCGTCTCGCCGGACGGCGGCGGTTTTCATGCGGCGACCGATATCGCGCTGGCTAATCTCGGGCTGGCGCGACGGGTTGTCCTTTCGGTGCCACATTTCCTGTTTATGCTGGAGACGCTGCGCAACAGCGAGCTGGTGGCGGTGGTGCCGGAGCGGCTGGTGCGCGGGGTTAGCGGGCTGACGGTTATTGAGCCGCCGCTGGCGGTGGCCGGGTTTGATATGCTGATGCTGTGGCACGAGCGCTGGCACCGCGATCCGGCGCACCAATGGCTACGGCAGCAAATCGTGATGTCATTAGAGGATAAACCATGCTGAGCGGATTAAATCACCTGACCCTGGCAGTCAGCGAGCTGGCGCCGAGCGTCGCCTTTTATCACCAGCTGCTGGGGATGAAGCTGCACGCCCGCTGGGACGGCGGAGCCTATCTTGCCTGCGGCGATCTGTGGCTGTGCCTGTCGCTGGACCCGCAGCGGCGCCCCACCCCGCCGGAGGAGAGCGACTATACCCACTACGCGTTTAGCATCGCCGAAGCCGATTTCGCCGGGTTTGCCGCCCGTCTGGAGGTGGCCGGGGTGACGATGTGGAAAGTGAATAAAAGCGAAGGGGCGTCTTATTACTTCCTCGACCCCGACGGCCACAAGCTGGAGCTGCACGTCGGCAGCCTGGCCCGTCGCCTGGCCGCCTGTCGCGAGCGGCCGTATAAAGGGATGGTGTTTTTTGACGAGGACCCGCAGGTGGCCGGGAACCCTTAGCCCCGGTCAGCGTAGCGCTGCCGGGGACAAGCCAGTTCGTGACGGTGAAAAACTCACTCCATCGCCACCTTCACCGCTTCGCCCAGCTTCACCATCACCTCCCGGTGCTTGTCGATCGGCGGCAGGGCGCAGTTGATCCTGACGCAGTTGCGGTATTTCCCCGAGGCCGAAAACAGCGACCCCGGCGCGACCTGGATTTTCAGGCGGCACAGCTGTTTGGCGACGCAGACCATATCCACGTGTTCGGGAAGCTCGACCCACAGCATATAGCCGCCCTTTGGTCGGGTGACGCAGATCCCGCAGGGAAAATACTCCCGCAGCCAGCAGGTATAGATCTCCATGTTGCGCTGATAGATCTGGCGCATGCGCCGCACGTGGCGATGGTAGTGGCCTTCGCTAATGAACGTTGAGGCCGCCAGCTGGGTGGCCGGGACGTTGGTGCCGCTGGCGGCATATTTCATCTGCAGCAGACGATCGTAATAGCGGCCGGGCGCAATCCAGCCGATGCGCAGTCCGGGGGCAATGGTTTTGGTAAAGGAACTGCAGAGCATGACCCGGCCGTCGATATCCCATGAATGAATGGTGCGCGGACGCGGGTAGTCGGTGGCCAGCTCGCCGTAAATATCATCCTCAAAAATGACGATATCGTGGCGCTGGGCGAGGGTTAGCACGGCCCGCTTACGGGCGTCCGGCATAATAAACCCCTGCGGGTTGTTGCAGTTGGGAACCAGGATCACCCCTTTGATCGGCCACTGCTCCAGCGCCAGCTCCAGCGCTTCAATACTGATCCCGCTGTCCGGATCGGTCGGGATCTCAATGGCTTTGATCCCTAAACCGCGCAGCAGCTGCATGGTGCCGTAATAGGTCGGCGACTCCACCGCGACGATGTCGCCAGGCTGGCACACCGACAGCAGGGCCAGCGACAGCGCACTGTGACACCCGCTGGTGATCACCAGATCGTTGGCGGTGACCACGGAACCGCCGTCCAGCATCAGGCGGGCGATCTGCTCCCGCAGTTCGCGGCGCCCCGCCAGTTCGTCATAGTTAAGTACTTCGCTGAGATTATGCTGTACCACCCGGCTGAGCTCGCGCCACAGCGGTTTCAGGCTCGGCTGAGTGACGTCCGGTGAACCGCCGCCGAAAGGGATGATCGATTTGTCGTTGCGCGCGTCGAGCATGGTCAACACCTGATCCCACTGGGTGATCTCCACCGGGCGCTGTACCGGGCGCGACATCGGCGGCACCGGCGGTTGAGCTTTCCGCGGGGCGACAAAATAACCGGATCGCGGCTGCGGGGTGATCAGCCGCTGTTGTTCCAGGGTCTGGTAGGCCTGCTGAACGGTGCTGATGCTGACTCCGTGCTCCTGGCTCAGGCTGCGTACCGAAGGCAGCTTTTCACCGTCGCGATACAGGCCTTGTTCAATACGCTCCGCCAGCAGATTGGCCAGATGTTGATAACGCGTCATGCTGTATCCCTTATTTTCGCCATACAGATGGATAAACCGGTACAGATTGGCGGGAAAAATTCCACGCAGATACCGTTTTAGCCAATCTGTATGTTAAAGAAAAGTATTTTGTGAATCTGTATTGTTTAGCCTCGGATCCGTGAAGATAAAGCCTCTGGTAAGGCGAGGAGGTAGAGGATGGAATTTCACGAGAACCGGGCAAGACAGCCGTTTATCGGCTTCGTATTACTGAGTCGGGCGCTCAAAAAATGGTGGCTTCGGGAACAAACCCGACGGGTACTGCAGCGAATGAGCGACGAACAGCTGAAAGACGTCGGGTTACGGCGGGATCAGATAAATTAAAAAATGCGCTTTTCCCCGGACTGCGCGTAAACGCCTTATAAGGGCTATCGCCCCGTAGCCCTTATAAGCGCAGCGTGACCGGGGAAATACCCGCCAGAGTTATGACATTCACGATATTTATCAATTAATGCTTCTGCTTCCGCTGTTTCTTGATACTTATCTTGATAAGTATTATTTCTTCTCAGCTAACTGAGGAAAGAAACATGACCGAAGACGAACTGTTTGCCCGCCGCCCGATGGGGATGCGGATGGCGATGGTGGTCCGCCAGTGGCGCGCGACCATCGACGCCGCCATCACCGAGACCGGCCTGACCCAGTCAAGCTGGACGGTGCTGATGCAGCTGCATCAGCTGGGGGACAACGTCTCAGTCAGCGAACTGGCGGAGGTGCAGGGCATTGAACTGCCGCCGCTGATGCGCACCCTCACGCAGCTCGAAAACCAGGGCTATCTGCTACGTTCAACATCGCCCTATGACAAACGTATACGCCTGCTGACGTTGACGGCGGAAGGTCGGTCGATACTGGAAGAGCTGAACCGCGTGATTGAGGTTTATCAAACCCGGGTCACCCGGACCATTCCGCCGGACGATCTCGCCACCTTCAGCGCCACATTAAATCAAATCGCCTGCAATTTGCGGATCATCCGCGAAGAAGATAATAAGATCTAAAAAACTATGATGACGCCAGAACAAAAATTTGCCCGCTGGGTAAGGGTGAGTATTGCCACTTTCCTGGTGGTATTCGCCTGGTTTATCGTTGCCGATATCTGGATCCCGCTGACGCCGGACTCCACCGTGATGCGGGTGGTGACCCCGGTCGCACCGCGGGTCTCCGGCTATGTGTCACAGGTCTATGTGCACAATAATAGCCAGGTGAAGAAGGGAGACCTGCTCTATGAGCTGGATCCGACGCCGTTTATCAACAAAGTCCAGGCAGCACAGATTGCGCTTGCCCAGGCGAAGCTGAGCAACCAGCAGCTGGATGCGCAGATCGCCGCCGCGCGCGCCAACCTGCGTACCGCGCAGTACACCGCCCGCAACGATAAGGTCACCCTCGATCGCTACCAGCGCCTGAGCGCCATGCAGAACGTCTCGCAGGCGGATCTGGATAAGGTGCGCACCACCTGGCAGAGCAGCGAACAAGCGGTGAGCGCGCTGAATGCCAGCATTCAGAATCTGTTAATCCAACGCGGGGAGCGTGACGATAGCCGCAACGTTACGCTGCAAAAATACCGTAATGCGCTGGAAGAGGCGCGGCTCAACCTTGGCTGGAGCAAAGTCTACGCCGAAACGGACGGGATGGTGAGCAACCTGCAGCTCAACCCCGGCCTGTATGCTACCGCCGCCACGCCGCTGCTGGCGCTGGTCAGCAACCATACTGATATCGTCGCCGATTTTCGGGAGAAAAGCCTGCGTCATACCGGAGTGAATACCGATGCCGCGGTGGTCTTTGACGCTCTGCCGGGTAAAGTCTTCCCGGCGCACGTCACCAGCAGCGATGCCGGTATTCTGGCCGGCCAGGAAGAGGTTAACGGCCAGCTGTCGCAGCCGGAGCAGTCCACCCGCTGGGTACGCGATGCTCAGCGGATGCGTATCCACGTCGCCCTCGACGAGCCGCTGGAAAAGGCGCTGCCGACCGGGGCTCGCGCTACGGTACAGCTCTATAATAGCGAGGGGCCGTTCGCCCGTACCTTTGCCGGGCTGCAGATCCATCTGGTGAGCCTGCTGCACTATGTCTATTAATACGCTGGCCCGGGTCTTCACCCCGCACGGCAATATCGTCTATACGGCGAATGACTTTCGCCAGACGCTGCGCATTGCCTTCGCCGGGATGATTGCGCTGAGCATATCGACCTTCTACGACGTGCAGTACGGCGTTTTCTTTGTGGTCTATCCGCTGATGCTGCTGTCGCTGGTGCCGGTTTTCAACCGCCACGTCGCAACGCAGTTCATTTTTAGCGCGGCGGTTAACTGCGTGGAAATGGTGCTGATCGTCGGCTATTTGTCGCAATGGCCGGTGATCATGACGCTGGTGGTTTTTGGCCTCTACGTGATGCGTTTTCGCTTTATGAGCCAGGGGCCGCTGTTTCTGCTGGGGTCGATGGGGGTGGTCTGTCAGAGCACGATGCTCAACTTTATGAGCTATCCCACCAGCAACTGGCACACGCTGCTGTTCTCTAATATGGAAGCCTGCGTGATGGCGGTGGCGCTCAGCGCGTTAATGAATTACCTGATCCCGGATGTGGAACCGCGGAAGCCGCCGCCGCGCATCGAGAAAGACGCCGCCCGCATCCGCCATGAGTCTCTGCTCTCCGGTACCGTCGCCACCCTCATTTTCGTGGTCTTCCAGATCTGCGATCTGAGCGATTCCCTCTCGGCGCTGATGGCGGGGATTTTGATCCTCTTCCCGATGCACTATCGCGGCGCGGTGATCAGCTCGCTGTGGCGCGTGGTGGGGGTGGTGCTGGCGTGCCTGTATATTCTGGTGGTGCAGCTACTGATCTATGATTTCAGCAATCATATGGTGCTGATGATGCCGCTGATCGGCCTGGGGCTGGCCTTCAGCGCGCGCCTGCACGTGATGGAGAAGGTCGGCGCCGGGGTGGGTTTCGCCAGTATTACCACGATCGGGATTATGTTCGGCCAGAATCTGCAACCCGACCAGGATCTGATCTTCAGCGACCTCTATCGCATCACCTCGGTGACCACGTCGCTTATTGTGACGCTGACGCTGGTCTTTCTGGTGCACCGGATCCTGAACTGTTTCGCCCCGACGCGGTTTGTTATCACGGAATAGCCTCAGGCTGGCCAGCTTGAGGCGCAGCGCCACTGCCCATCGGCATAGCGGTAAATCGCCGCCGTTTCCCCGGGGGTCACCCAGCGCTGCTCTTCTCCCGGTAGACAGCGCAGATAAATGCACAGCCCGCAGCCGCTGCGCAGCTGGCGCGGGATATCCTTGACCTGAAAGGAGAGTCCCGCCGCCTGCAGGGCTTTACGCATCCGCACCACCCCTACCGTTGAATGAAATAAAAACAGATACGTCGTCATTCTCGTCGCCTCTGGCGTTGGCCGATCAGCGCCGCGCCGATGGCCCCGGCAAACTGGGCGTCCGGATGCCTGTGCACCACCATGCCGACGTGACGTTCCAGCATAGCGGCGAACGTCGCGCAGCGGCTGACGCCGCCGGTAAACAGCAGTGGCCCCTGCGCCGGCAGCCGACCGATGAAGTGGGCGCTGCGCCGGGCCATGGCGTTAACCACCCCGGCCAGAATAGCCTCCGGTGGTACCCCCGCCGATCGCAGGCTGATCACTTCGGATTCGGCGAAGACCGTGCACATGCTGGTGATGGCGTGCGGCGTAACGCCCTCGGTGATAGCATCCAGCCGCTCTACGCTGGCACCAAGCGTGCGCGCAATCACCTCAAGAAAGCGCCCGGTGCCCGCCGCGCATTTGTCGTTCATCAGGAAGTCGCTGAGATTGCCGTGCTCATCGAGCTGGATCACCTTGCTGTCCTGGCCGCCGATATCAATCACCGTGCGGGTTGCCGGAGCCAGCAGGCGGGCGCCAAGCCCGTGGCAGGAAATCTCCGTCACCTGCTTATCGGCAAAATCCACCAGCTGGCGGCCATAGCCGGTTAAGGTCAAAAACGGCCGGGATGCCAGCCCGGCGCTGAGGGTTTCCCGGGCTTCGACAATCGCGTCGGCGGGGCGGAACGGCGTCGGGCACAGAAAGCGCCGCTGGATGATGCCATCCGCCAGCAGGATGCCCTTCGTCGCCGTGGAACCTGAATCAATACCTAGCGTAAAAACCACGACTCTTCCTTACAGCATTTCAATAAACGCCGCGACGCGGGTGTTGAGCTGACCGATATCGGCCGTCGAATAGTCGGTTTCAATCGCCATATAGGGGATGTGGTGGTGCTGGCGGACGTGGCGCTTAATCGTCAGCGACTCCACCGCATAGGTGTGGCAGGCCTGTAAAATCACATCCACCACGCCATCCGCCTGCTACTCTTCGACCATCTGGCTCAGCAGGGTTAAACGCTGGTCGTTCGGCGAAATGCAGGAACAGCCGATGGCGAGGTATTTGTCGGTCAATGCGTCGTAGACGTCGCCGCTCTCTGCCACGCAGCGTTCGGTGGCCTTCGCGCCGGTGCAGTTCTCATAACCGACCACCCAGCCGCCGTTCTCTTCGATGGCGCGGACCACCTTTTCCGCCGCGCCGCCGATCGGGCAGCCGGTGATCAGAATACGCGGGCGGGCCGCCAGCCGGGTGCCTGCCTGCCATTCATGACGTACGCGATCGGCCATCTCGTTCAGCTCGGCGATCAGCGCTTCTTTGTCAAAACGGAAGGTCGCGCCGTAGACCACTTTTAAGATGTCGCTGCCGCTGAGCGCGGGAGGATTAAGCTGGCCCACGCGATAGAAATTGGCCAGCGCCCGGCGCTCGCGGTTCTTCAGCACGATCGCCTCGCGCAGCGCCGCCTCGCTGATTGGGGTAGCGAAACGGGCTTCCAGCGCCTGCTGTAAACGCAGAATCTCCGCTTTCCATAGCGCTCGCGAGGCGGGATCGCTGGCGCTGTTCGGCAGTTGCATCACGTGGACCGCTTTAAACTCTGCCATGTACTCGTACATTTTCTTTTTGCCATCGCAGGTGGTTTCGCCGACCACCAGGTCGGAAAAGTAGAAGTAGGGACATTTGTCCGTTTTGCCAAAGCCGTAGCTGCTTTTAATCAACGGGCAGAGGTTGCGCGGCAGCTCTTTCTCCGCCTGATCGATGGTTTCATCGGAGGTAGAACACAGCGAGACGACCACCGCGCCAGCCGCCATGGCAAGCTCCTGCGGCATAAAGGTGCAGTAGGTGCCCACCAGCGGAATGTTGTGCTCTTTGAGTTCCATCACGGTGAGGAAGCCCTTCTGGCGAGCTTCGGAGAACTGATCGAAAATGGCGGGTAGATCGGTGATAAGCGACATGGTTTTCCTTCCCCGTACACGGGAGATGATGCAAGAATCTGCATTATAACCATTCCATAAGTGTGTGTTTATTGATCTCCTGCGGGCGTTGACCGACCTAATAGACTTTTTTCAAATCCATCTCTTCCTGAATCCGCTCGCTCCAGGCGAGATGGGTCCGGATGGCCTCTTCGATGCCGGCGTTGTAAAACAGCGGCCCCAGCTCTTTGGCGATAAAGTCGACAAAAAACTCGGCGTCGAACTGCTCCAGCTCGAGGTCGAAATGGGTTTCACAGTATGTGCTTAGCTTCTCGCGTAGCAGGTCGCGCTGCGCCGGGCTGAGTTCAATATCGCTCATCTTTGCTCTTTCTCTGTGGGGTTATACGCTAAGTTTATCAGGATTGCCGGGCTTCGATGGCCGCTTCTGAACGTTGGCGCAGATTGTGTAGTAACCCGTCCAGGCAGCAGGAGGCCGCGATCCCGGCGACCACCGCCAGCATGTGGAACGGCAATCTGCCGCCGTGAAACCATAGCCAGCGCGCCCCCTCAATGGCCAGCGCGCTGACGCTGAGGATCACTATATTCAGCGACGCGGAGACGGTGCCTTTCGGCAGATCGTTGGAAAACAGGGTAAAGCGGAACAGCGTCGGGAAAATCAGCCCGATGCCGAAAGAGTAGAAGCAGGTCCCCAGCACCGACCATAGCCAAACGTGCGGCCACGCCAGGTTGCCGAAAATCAGCAGCGCCAGCCCGATGGCCTGGAGGGGCAGCGCGCTCAGGACGAAGCGCGGGCGCGTGGGGTCCTGCACCCAGCGCGCTACTGACAGGTTGGCGATAATCACCGCGCTGAAGACCGGCACCTGGACCCAGGCGAATTCGCCGCTGCTGAGCCCGCCGTCATCCATTAAGATAACCGGCGAGACCGCCACCCAGCTCATCAGCGGGATATAGCTCAGCGAGAGCGTGGCGGCGCCGGACAAAAAGATCCGGTCGCGAAAGACGTCGCGGAAGTCACGAACCACGCTACCGGCGCTGAAGGGCACGTCGCCGCGGCGCACCGTTTCCGGCATGTTCAGCAGCAGCCCCAGCCAGGCGATAAACCCCATCGCGGCGATAATCCCGAACAGCGCTTTCCAGTGGACGAAGTGCATCAGCGCCGCGCCGGAAAGCGGGCCGACGATCGGCGCCACCAGGACGATCGAGGTGATCACCGCCATCAGCTTAATCGATCTTTTCTCATCAAAGGCCTCCTGCACGGTGACGTAGCCGACCGTGGCGATGAAACAGATGCTGGTGCCCTGAACGAAGCGCGCGACGAGGAACTGCGTCATGGAGGTGGTCAACATCGTCGCGAGACAGGCGAGGGTGAAGAGCAGCGCTCCGGCAAGCAGTACCGGCCGACGGCCGATACGGTCTGAGAGCGGTCCCAGCAGCCACTGCAGGGCCATACCGCCGGCCATATACAGGCTGACCGAGGCCGGCGCCAGCGCCACGTCGGCGTTGAAATCGCGCACCACGTGGATGATCCCGGGCTGGATAAGGTCGGTGGTCAGATAGGCGGCAAAATCATAGAGAATCAACGCCATGGGAAAGACAAGCGTAGCGGAATGACGAGCAAATAGTCGCGATATCCATCGCATAGTCTGCCCCTCCTTATCGGGTATTTATCGCCGGAAGCGTTGTGATGCTACCATTTTCAGCCAATCTTAAGATGCAGCAGCGTCGGAATTTGCGATAACAGCCACAGCAGCAGGCCGATGCTGCCGCCGACCAGAGTGCCGTTGATGCGGATAAACTGCAGGTCTTTACCGATGTTCAGTTCGATTTGCCGCGACATATCCCGCGCGTCCCAGCTTTTAACCGTATCGCTGATATGGCGGGTCAGGAAGGCGGCAAACTCCGGCGCCACCCGGTGGGCCGCCTGCTCAAGGTGCTCGTTCAGCGACTCGCGCAGCGCATCATCATGGAGCAAGGTCTCGCCAAACCACTGTCCGGCGTCGGCAATACGCTGTTTAATCCGCGAATCATCGTGGGTGACGTCGTTTTTAATCCACGTCCGCAGGTCGGCCCACACCTCGCCAAGGTAGCGGTTGAAGGTTTCATCGTTTTTCAGATACGCCTTCATGTTCTCCGCTTTTTCGGCCAGCAGCGGATCGGATTTCAGGCTGTCGATCAGTTTTAGGGTTGCGCGATCGAACGCCTGGCGGATCTGATGGCTGCGATCCTGGGTCACCTCGTCGAGCAGGGTATTGACCGCGTCGGTGACCATATCGGCGCTGTGCTCGCCCAGCCATTCGGTGGGCAGGATTTTGGCCTTCAGCGGGTGTTCGGTCTCCAGCCAGCGGACAATCCCGCGGGCGATGAACGCGCGTGAGCTATCGCGCTGCAACAGGGCGATCAGCTGGGTAATCAGCGAGTCCAGCAGCTTCTGGTGGCGATTGTTGCGGGTTAATCCCTCCAGCATCATGGCGCTGGTCTGCGTCAGGTCGACCTTATCAATCGCCTTGTGTACCGCCCGGCGCAGCAGGCGCTGAATGCGGGCGTCGTCGGTGAGCTCGAGAAAGCCGCTCATCACCTGCAGCAGATGGTGACCCACCCGCTGGGCGTTGGCCGGCTGGCTGAACCAGTTGCCGAGCATCAGCGCGGGTTCATAGCGGCGGATGAGCGCCACCAGCGAGGGGGTGTCGAGGAATTTCTCCTGCACGAAATAGCCGAGATTATCGGCGATCCGGTCTTTATTACGGGGAATAATCGCCGTATGCCGGGAGATAAACGGCAGCGGAATACGGCGAAACAACGCCACCACCGCGAACCAGTCGGCCAGCGCGCCGACCATCGCCGCTTCGGAAATGGCCTTCAGCGCGCTGACCCATGGCGTCGGCGGCAGCAGCAGGGTGGTGATAAAGATGGCGACTGCAATCAGCAGTAGCGACAGCGCCAGCAGTTTGGCGCGTTTCAGTTCAGCGAGTTTTTCCATAGGCTTAAGCATATAACCTGACGGCGGACTCGTGCAAAAACTGCCACACGATCCACAGGCCGAATCCCATTAGCACCGCCCCCGCCGCCCGCTCAACGCGCCAGACCATACCGGAGAGGCGGCGCTGAACCGGGGCAAGCGCGATCAGCGAGACCAGCAACAGATCCCATACCAGCACCACGCTGACCATCCAGATGCCGCAGGTTGCCTGCTGCAGCAGGGTAACGTCGGGGCCGAGCAGCGAAGTCATCAGCGCCAGATAAAACAGCGCGTTTTTCGGATTGAGCAACGAAGAGCCGAGCCCCAGCAGCAGCTGTTTAGCCAGCCCGGGCCGTGCGCCAGGGGTTGTGTGCCAGTCCAGCGCCGACGGGCGACTTTGCAGCAGCCGACTGCCAATCCACAGCAGATACGCCGCCCCCAGCAGCTCGACCAGGGTAAACAGCAGCGGCGCCTGGCGCAGCACGCCCCAGCCGATAATCGCCAGCAGGATGTACAGCCCGTTGCCGGCGGCAATCCCGAGACACAGGCCGCCGCTGCCGCGCAGGCGATAGCGGATGGCGTAGCCAATCAGTAAAAAGAAATCCGGCCCGGGACTGAGCAGGGCGACGAAGTGGGAAAGCGCCAGCGCCGGGAAAGCGGGTGGAAAAAGCGGGGAAAACATGTCCATAGCGACCTCTGAAGTAACCTGAAGTCAGGCTACGGCAGCCGGAGCGCTAATTATTGTCTGATATTGATCGGCCAAGCGCGTACTGGCGCGGCGTGGCGGCGGTATAGCTGACGAAGGTTTTATGGAAGTGGCTCTGGTCGGCAAAACCCGCCTGGTAGCCGACATCGGCAATCTCATCCCCGGCGCGCAGGCGCGTTTTGGCGAATTCTATACGCGCCATATTCATGAAGCTGGCGGGGGTCAGGCCGGTGTCCTGCTTAAAGGTGCGAATCAGCGTCTCTTTACGCAGGGCGAACTCGTGGGCCAGCGCGTCGAGCGAGGGGGGCGCCAGCAGGTCCGCCGCCAGGCGCTGGTAGAGCTGGGAGCTGATGGCGCGCAGAGGCGTTTCCGCGGCGGCCTGCAGCGGCAGCGCCTGAAGTAACTGCGCCACCCTGGCTGGCAGATCGGCCGTTTGCTGCTGCGCCATTAACGCCACAATCTGCTGATATTGCGCGAAAAGTTGGCGATGGCGAATCACCGGCTGCGCCACGGTCAGCTGCGCATGGCGAGGCATCTGCGGCAGCTGCTGCAGGCACCAGCTCATATCGAGGTAGAGCATATGGTAGCTTCGCGGCTGCCCGCTGCGCGGCATTTGCGCCGGGATGACAATCAGATCGCCCGGCTGCAGGAGATACCCCTGCCCGTCGCAAACACAGCAGGTTTCTCCAGCGACAATGGCCCCCAGCGACAGCTGCGGGTGACGGTGTCGTTTATAGGGCTGGCGGCTTTGCCAGGTGCTGCGCAGCTCCAGCCAGGGGAGAGTTTCATCGCGCCAGAAGGTCTGCGGGATATCACGCGTGCGGCTCACGGCCTGCTCCTTTGCTGAGGGGATAGTTGGGTTTTATAACACGCCCGTCCGGGCCTGTCTGCGGGATGAGGCGCGCGCCGTCGGCGGCGACCCCCAGTACGGAATCCTCCGTATATACCTAACTTTACCCGCATGCTTAGCTATCTCTACTACCCTTAATAGCCTGAGTAGTATTTATGACTACATGATTAGCGATAACAAGGAGACATACGATATGGCTTACCAGACGGTGAATCCTGCAAATAATCAGTTGATTAAAGAGTACGCCCCGCACAGCGATGCGGACGTGGAAGCGGCGCTGCAACGGGCGGATGCGCTCTACCATTCCGCCTGGTCGAAGGGCGATATCGGACAGCGCTTACCGATCCTGCACAAGCTGGCGGATCTGATCGACAGCCGGGCCGAAGAGCTGGCGAAAATTGCCAGCCAGGAGATGGGGAAACTGATTGCGCAAAGCCGCGGCGAGGTGAAACTCTGCGCGCAAATCGCTCGCTACTACGCCGATAACGCGCGACAGTTTCTCGCTCCGGTGAAGTATCAATCTGACCTCGGCGAAGCCTGGGTTGAGCACCATCCCATCGGCGTGCTGATGGCGGTGGAGCCGTGGAACTTCCCTTACTATCAGCTGATGCGGGTACTGGCGCCGAATCTGGCAGCGGGTAATCCGGTGATCGCCAAACATGCCAGCATCGTTCCGCACTGCGCAGAGACCTTTGCCCATCTGGTGCGCGAGGCGGGGGCACCGGAAGGCGCGTGGACCAATCTGTTTATCTCCCAGGATCAGGTGGCGAAGATTATCGCCGACGATCGCGTCCAGGGCGCGGCGCTGACCGGCTCTGAAAAAGCGGGGAGCGTGGTGGCGGCGCAGGCGGCGAAGCACCTCAAAAAATCGACCCTTGAGCTGGGTGGGAACGACGTGTTCATCGTGCTGGATGATGCCAGCCTCGAAAAGGCGGTGAAAACCGGCATGCAGGCGCGACTGAACAACGCCGGGCAGGTCTGCACCGCCGCCAAGCGTTTTATCCTGCATGAGAAAATCGCCGATACCTTCCTCAGCCAATTTACCGAGGCGTTTAAGCAGGTGAAAATGGGCGATCCGCTGGACGAAAGCACTACTCTCGGGCCGCTGTCTTCTAAAGACGCGCTCGCGACGCTGGCTACACAGGTCAACGAGGCGGTGAAAAACGGTGCGAAGCTGCACTTCGGCGGCAAAGCGGCGCAGGGGGAGGGCAACTTCTTTGAACCGACCATTCTGACCGGCATCACGCGCGAAAACCCGGCATACTTTGAGGAGTTCTTCGGCCCGGTGGCGCAAATCTACGTGGTGAAGGACGACGACGAGGCGGTGAAACTGGCGAACGATTCGCACTATGGTCTCGGCGGGGCGATCTTCAGCCAGGATATCGAACGGGCGAAGCGGATGGCGTCGCGGATCGAAACCGGGATGGTCTATATCAACTGGCTGACCGATACCGCGCCGGAGCTGCCGTTCGGCGGCGTGAAGCGCTCCGGTTTTGGCCGCGAGCTGTCGGATCTGGGGATTAAAGAGTTTGTGAACCAGAAGCTGGTAGTCATTCGCCGGTAAGCTCAGAACGCTAAAAGAAAAAACCTGCCACCCGGCAGGTTTTTTTTACTGTTATCGAGGTTGTCAGAAGGTGACCCCACCGCCAATATAGGCGCCGTCAATCAGGGTGTGGTTCGGACGACCGTCTTTCCCGTCGACGCTCACGTGAGCGTAGCCTACTTTCAGCGTCACCGGGGTAATCGGAGTCCAGCTCACGCCGCCGTTGGCTTCAACGTAGTTTTTCACGCTGTTGTTCAGGCCTTCGGGCGCGGCATAACCTTCACCGAATACGTGGATGCTGTCGGTCAGCGCAACGTTAACGCCGCCGCCGATTGGGAACGCCACGCCGTTATCGCCTTTTTTCGGCCCAAGGTAGATGGCTTTCGCGCCGGCATTCAGCATTACCGGGCCAACTTCCAGGTTATAACCCGCGCCAACGCCGCCGGTCTGGGTACCGTCGTCGGTATTTTTGAGCCAGTTGCTTTCGGCATAAAGACCGGAGGAGGATTTACCCAGTTCCATATTGAGGTTGGTAAAGTTTTTCCCCTGCTCGACGGTAAAGCCCATCGCCATTGCGGAGCCGGAAACCGCGGTCAGCGCAGAAAGGATAAGGATATTGAGCTTTTTCATGGTTTATGCCTCGTCATCAAATTAATCTGAGGACACCCTAACAGGTGATATTTACGACTGCAAATTTGATGTAGGTCGAGGTTTTATGCCGGAACTGTTATTAAAACGCTCTTTTGATGTTGTGAATTGGTTACCTTGTCGCAGCGTCAATGATTAACGTTTTGCCGTTTAGGGTAAGTTTAATTTTTTGCCTAAACAGCAATTGAACGGGGCGGGATATATTGATTGGAGCTGAACTTATTCGCTTTCTAATAATTTCCGAAAATGTTTCTATAGTAACAAGCAAAAACTTAAACTTACATTTCTGTGATTAAAAATGACTCTAATGCCTTAAGAGAAACGCTCGAATTGCGCTATGAAGCGATCGTCTGAAAGTACACCGGAGGAAACGTTATCTCTCGTGATACATGGAAGGAACGATATAGCGCCTGATGCCTTCGCTTTGTCCCTCTCCCCCAGGAAGAGGGAACGTTCGAACCGTTACTTCCGCAATCCGGCGAACGCCGCGCGGATCTCCTCTTCCGGCAGGTTAATGCCGATAAACACCAGCGTGCTGTGCGGGGCCTCGTCGCCCCACGGGCGGTCCCAGTCGGCGCTGTATAAGCGCTGGACGCCCTGGAACAGCAGGCGGTTCGGTTCGCCGTCGATCCACAGCATTCCTTTGTAGCGCATCAGCTGCCCGGCGAATGAGAGCAGCAGGTTTTCCATGACCCGCGACACCTCGCTGATATCGACCGGGTAATCCAGCTCGACCACGATAGACGAGACGTCGTTTTGCCGATCGGCGATAAAGTGAAAGCGCGGTTTATCAGTGACCACGTTCTCTTCCAGCATAAAGCCGCTGGTATTAAACAGCTGGCTCAGGTCGATATCGCCGTGGACGACGGTATACACCGGCGCCCGGGCGTTGATGCGCGCCAGCCGTCCGCGCAGCGCCTCGCTGTTGCCGGCGACGTCGGTTTTGGTCAGCAGGATACGGTCGGCATAGCCCACCTGCGACTGGGCGATGGTGAACTGGTTCATCTGCTGGTCGGCGTGAACCGCATCCACCAACGCAATCACGCCGTCCAGCAGATAGCGTTCGCAGAGAATCTCATGGGAGAAAAAGGTCTGAATAATCGGGCCGGGGTCGGCCATGCCGGTGCACTCAATCACCAGCCGGTCGAAAGCAATGTCGCCGCGATCGCGGCTGTCGAGCAGATCGAGCAGGGCGTCTTCCAGCTCGTTGGAGCGGGTGCAGCAGATGCAGCCGTTGGTCAGGGTTTTGATCTGCGTGGCGCGGTCGCCAATCAGCTTATCGTCAACGGAGACTTCGCCAAATTCGTTTTCGATGACGGCAATTTTAAAACCGTGCTGCTCATTGAGAATATGGCGCAGCAGGGTGGTTTTGCCTGCGCCAAGAAAACCGGTCAACAGAGTGACTGCAATCGGTGCCATGTTTGCCTCCATTAACAGCAGCGTACGCCGCCTTTACCGTCGCCGCCGTAGCGGGCCTGCTGGCGTTCGCGGAAAAATTCGTTATAGGTCATGTACGGCTTATCCGGATGGTTGGTCTGCATATGCTCGACGTAATTGTCGTAGTCCGGAATGCCAATCAGCATCTTCGCCGCCTGACCCAGGTACTTTTTAGCCTGACCTAAGTTACCAAACATGACGCGTTCCTGATATGTGTTGAGCCCGCCGATCGGGTTATTTGGGCGGCCATTCACTGACAAGCCCCGCCGAAGCGGGGCTGAACAGGAACGGATTAATGATGTGACGAGGTCTTCACGCCGCCTTCCGGCACCGGCACATACGGGGTCTCTTTATCGGTACGTACTGTATTATTACGGACTTTGAGCCACGTTTTGATGCCGTAGAAGATGATGCTGTAGACCACCACCAGGAACAGAATACTCAGTCCGGCGTTGGTGTAGTTGTTCACCACAATATGGTTCATGTTGGCAATCTGCTGCGCGCTCAGCTCGCCACCGGCGGCAATCTTCTCTTTGTACTGCTGAGCCATAAAGAAGAAGCCTTCCATCTGCGGGTTGGTGCTGAACAGTTTCAGACCCAGCGCCCAGGTGGTGCACAGCAGCAGCCATGCGGCCGGGATCACCGTGACCCAGATGTATTTGGTGCGCTGCATTTTGACCAGCACCACGGTGCCCAGCACCAGCGCCACGGCAGCCAGCATCTGGTTAGAGATACCGAACAGCGGCCACAGGCTCTTCACGCCGCCCAGCGGGTCGACCACCCCTTGATACAGCAGGTAGCCCCACAGGCCGACGCAGCCCGCGGTACCAATCACCCCGGCCACCAGCGAGTCGGTTTTCTTCAGGAACGGCACGAAGTTACCCAGCAGATCCTGGAGCATAAAGCGACCGGCGCGGGTACCGGCATCCAGCGCGGTGAGGATAAACAGCGCTTCAAACAGAATACCGAAGTGGTACCAGAAGCCCATATCCGCCATCGGGATGATTTTGTGGAACACGTGAGCGATACCGACGGCCAGCGTCGGCGCGCCGCCCGCGCGGTTCAGTACCGAGGGTTCACCGATGTCTTTCGCGGTTTGCAGGATCTGTTCAGGCGAAATCACGAAGCCCCAGGAACTGACGGTCGCCGCCGCATGGACGGTCACGTCCTTCAACTGGGCGGCAATCATCGCGGCGTTTTCTCCGCCCATTTCGTGCAGGTTCGGCATCACAATGCCCAGACCGGCCGGCGGGGTGTTCATCGCGAAGTAGAGGCCCGGTTCAATGATAGAAGCTGCGACCAGCGCCATCACCGCCACGAAGGACTCCATCAGCATCGCACCATAGCCGATAAAGCGGGCGTCGGTTTCGTTCGCCAGCAGCTTCGGCGTGGTACCGGAGGCGATCAGCGCGTGGAAGCCTGATACCGCGCCACAGGCGATAGTGATAAACAGGAACGGGAACAGCGCGCCTTTCCACAGCGGGCCGGTACCGTCGATGTACTGGGTGACCGCCGGCATTTTCAGATCCGGGTTGAGGATCACGATGCCCAGCGCCAGGCCGACGATAACGCCGATTTTCAGGAAGGTCGCCAGATAGTCGCGCGGCGCCAGAATCAGCCACACCGGCAGCAGCGCGGAGATAAACGCATAGCCGATCAGGGTAAAGGTGATGGTGGTGTCTTTAAAGGTCAGCGCCGGGCCCCAGTACGGGTCGTGGGCAATGACGCCGCCGAAGTAAATAGAAGCCACCAGCAGCACGATGCCGATAACCGACACTTCACCCACGCGGCCGGGGCGCAGGAAGCGCATGTAGATCCCCATAAACAGCGCAATCGGCACGGTCGAACAGACGGTGAAGACGCCCCACGGGCTTTCCGCCAGCGCTTTCACCACGATCAGCGCCAGTACCGCGAGGATGATGATCATAATCAGGAAGCAGCCGAACAGGGCGATAGAACCCGGTATCGGCCCCATCTCTTCTTTGATCATTTCACCCAGCGAAGAACCGTTACGGCGCGAGGAGATAAACAGCACCATAAAGTCCTGCACCGCGCCGGCCAGCACCACCCCCGCCAGCAGCCACAGGGTGCCGGGAAGATAGCCCATCTGCGCCGCCAGCACCGGGCCGACCAGCGGACCTGCGCCGGCAATGGCGGCAAAGTGGTGGCCGAACAGCACGTAGCGGTTGGTCGGGACGTAGTTCAGGCCGTCGTTGTTAATGACCGCCGGCGTCGCACGGGTGGGGTCGAGCTTCATCACCTTCTGGGCGATGTACAGGCTGTAGTAGCGATAGGCCACCAGATAAACGGAAACCGACGCGACCACGATCCACAGGGCACTGACGTGCTCACCGCGGCGTAGGGCGACGACCGAGAGGCAAAATGCCCCGATGATTCCAAGAATCACCCAGGGTATGTGCTTGAATAGCTTTTTAGTATCCATAGTAAACCTGGTTTTTAGATGAATAATTGGCCGAAACCGTCTGGTGTTGAATAAGGTTTGAGGAGGTATTGATTGCTCTGTCAGGAGGAATTTTGCCAGAACCTCGGCTGCGTAAAGTTGGGTAAATCGGCGAGTGGTTGTATGTGGGGTTAAGCGGTCACCTGGCGGGATAAGCGGTTGGACAGGAAATGAACAGTGGGGAAACATGTGATTGAGATCACAAGAATTTTTTATTAGCTCTTTTCCTCCCCCGTCGGGAGAGGAAAGAGAGAAGAGCGGGTCAGAGAGAATTACATCGCCGCTTCCATTTCCACCATTACCGGATGGAAACGGCGTTTAAAGTAAATCAGTCCGTGGCCTTCCTGACTCAGGGTGATGTTCTTGATCTCAACCAGATAGACCAGGTGGCTGCCGATGGTCTGGACCTGGCTAATTGCGCCTTCAAGGCTTGCCAGCGCCCCTTTCAGCAGCGGCTGCCCCAGCGCACCGTCCTGCCAGCAGGAGAGGCTGAAACGGTCTTCCATGGCCATTCCGGTCATGCCGGCGAAGTGGCGCGCCATCACTTCCTGTTCGTGGTTCAGCACGTTGATGCACAGCTGGCCGTTGCCCTGAAATACCGGGTTCATCGCGCTGTTGGCGTTGATACACACCATCACCGACGGCGGTGTATCGGTAACCGAGCATACCGCCGTCGCGGTGATGCCGCAGCGCCCGGCGTCGCCCGCGGTGGTGACAACGTTAACCGCAGCCGACAGGCTGGACATGGCATCGCGAAAACGCAGACGTTGTTCATCTAATTGCATTGTGACCTCCCGCTGCGAGCTACTTCAGCAGCTTATCCAACATATTGATATCAGCGTTGCTGTGCAGATGTGGCACAGTCCAGCCGTTCTGGTCGTACTCGGACAGGCAGCGGTCGACCATCGCCATCATTTTGTCCATGTTGCCGGAGCTTTGCGCCTGGCGCAGGCACTGCAGGCGGATCTCATCCTGGCTGCCGGAGTAGTTGATTTCGTACAGTTCATGGCGGCCGCCGAATTCGCTACCGATGGCATCCCACATCAGTTTGAGGATCTTGATGCGCTCGACGTGATCCATGCCGTTCGATCCGCGCACGTACTTCGCCAGGTACTGGTCGATCTGCGGGTTGTTCAGATCGCGAGCGCTGGAAGGCAGGTAGATCAGGCCACTGGTGACGTTGCGTTCGATGATGTTTTTGATTTTGGCGTAGGCCATCGGCGCCATCACGCGGTAGGTTTGCAGCGCGGCGTGATCCGGCAGCCAGGCGCCATTGACCCACGGGGTGGCTTCAGAACACATCGAGTCGCTCAGCGCCCAGAACATATTGCGCCACGCCACCACTTCGCCGAGGTCGGCCTGCACGCCGCGGAATTCCAGCGTACCGGTGCACTCCAGCGAGCGCTTGAGCAGGGCGGTGATAAAATCGAGCTTTACCGCCAGGCGGACGCAGGCCTGCAGCGGATACATGCGGGCAAAGCCGCCTTCCATCGTCCAGCGGCGGCAGCGATCGAAATCGCGATAGATCAGCACGTTTTCCCACGGGATCAGCACGTTATCCATCACCAGGATCGCGTCGTTTTCGTCAAAGCGGCTGGAGAGCGGATAGTCGTAGGGCGATCCGGTGGCGCCGGCGACCATTTCATAAGAGGCGCGGGAGATAAGCTTGACGCCTTCGGCATCCATCGGCGCGACGAACATCAGGGCGAAGTCGGGGTTTTCCCCCATCACCTGGGCGGATCCAAACCCGATCATGTTGTAGTGGGTTAGCGCCGAGTTGGTGGCGACCACTTTCGCGCCGCTGACCACGATCCCGGCATCGGTCTCTTTCTCCAGCTTGATGTAAACGTCTTTCACTTCGTCGGCCGGTTTATGGCGGTCGATCGGCGGGTTGACGATGGCGTGGTTGAAGTACAGGCCGGTTTCCTGAATCCGGGTGTACCAGTTACGGGCGTTCTGTTCGAACTGGCCGTAAAAGGCCGGGTTCGCGCCCAGCGCGCAGCCGAAGGCGGCTTTGTAATCCGGGGTGCGGCCCATCCAGCCGTAGCTCAGGCGCGACCATGCGGCGATGGCATCGCGCTGCTGGCGCAGGTCGTCGGCGCTTTTCGCCACGCGGAAGAATTTATGCGTATAGCCGCCGCTGCCGGTATCGGTGTTCCAGCACAGGGCGTCCTGCATTTCCGGTTTGTGCAGCGCATCGTACAGTTGGCCCACCGAGGCGGCGGCGTTGCGGAAGGCCGGGTGGGTGGTGACGTCTTTGACACGCTCACCGTAGATATAAATTTCACGGCCGTCCTGCAGGCTCTTCAGGTACTCTTCACCGGTTAACGGGCGTTTTGCGTCTGCGCGGAAATCTTCAGGTTTCATAGGGGCCTCTTCAGTATTTATCGGAATATCCCGTCCTGCTTCGGGCCGCCGGGAGGGCGGCGTGGGCGAAGTTGCCAGGGCATCAATGTTAAATTTATGTTTTGTTTTTGTTGTTCAATTGAAGCGGTTAACGCGGCTTCCGTGAAGAGACTTTTAGGTCAACGGCAGGTACTTTTCAGGCGCTGGACGATTCTGTGATCCGGACGGCTTTTTGCCCACCGGGACGCGACAACTCCCCGGCGGCGCGGCGCTTACCGGGGCCGCAGACGGGTACGTGACGCTAGCCCGGATAGGGCGGTACGCCGCTATCCGGGAGATTTCCCGCTCGCCGGACCTTCAGGAGACCGGCACCTTTTGCGTGCGAAACGCGCTCGGCGAACAGCCCACTAAGCGGTTAAAAAAGCGCGCGAAATAGGCCGGGTCTTTAAACCCTAACTGCCAGGCGATTTCATTGACCGCGCTGTCGGAAAACAGCAGCAGCCGTTTGGCCTCGCGCAGCTGACGGTCGAAGATCAGCCGCTTCGGCGGCCGGTTAGCGAAACGACGGCAAATATCGGTCAGCCGCGATTCGGTGACATGCAGCTCGCCGGCGTAGTCCGGTACCGCCCAGTGCTGGTGGTAGTGAGCGTCGATCATCTGGTTGAAGCGCTGAAACAGTTTCAATTCACCGCGCATCCCGCTGGCGGCGTGGTCATCAAGCTTCGCGTTACGTAAAAGCAGGGTGAACACCGCCTGCGCCAACAGGGCCAGGGTGTGCTCGCGCCCCGGTAGCTGCGCGGTCGACTCGCGTTTAATTAACTGCCAGTAGTGCGTCAGCGCCCTCAGCTCATCGGGCTTGTCCGCCAGCGACAGGCACATTCCCGGCAGGCCGAAGGCTTCCCGCGTGCCGGGGTAGAGCACCTCCAGCAGCGGCCAGATCAGATCCTCGCGTACGGTCAGCACGTGCCCGTCGCTGTCGGAGCCGGTGATAAAGGCGTGCGGCACCGACGGCGGCGTCAGGACAAACAGCGGCGCTTGCACCGAGTAGCGGTGATCGTCGAGCTGCAGCTCGATCTGTCCGGTATCGAGAAAGTGCATCTGAAAGTACTGGTCGTGGCGATGCGCCTGCATATCGCGGCCAAAAAAGGCCGCCATGCGGGCAAACGACTGATAGTGCACCTCCTCGGTCCCCAGACTCTCATCATAATCTTTGTTGATATCGATATTGGCGATTGAGGCCTGGCACATGGGCGCTCCTTAATGACTTTTCTGCGCGGCAAGTCCTGCCGCCGCCGAGGCGTCTTCCCGCGAGCTCATCGGGATCCGGGTCAGCACCAGCGCGCCGACGATCAGCAACCCGGCGACGAACCACAGTCCGGAGCTAAAGCTGCCGGTGGTATCGCGCAGAATACCGATCAGCAGCGGACTGACGGCGGATCCGATATTGCCGATCGCGTTGATCACCGCCAGCGCCACCGCCCGCGACTGCAGGCTGATCACCCGATCCGGGGTGGTCCAGAAAATCGCCATCGCGGTAAAGGATCCGACGGAAGCCATGATAATGCCGATCAGTTGGATCAGGCTGTGGTGAGTGGCGGAGGCCAGCAGCCAGCCCGCGGCAGCGAACAAATACGGCAGGATGGTGTGCATCTTGCGCTCCTTGCGCCGGTCGGAGCGCCGGCTCCACCAGATCATCCCGAAGATGGTACAGAACTGCGGGATCGCCGCCAGCAGGCCGATCATGATATTGCTGCTGCCGGTGTTGAAGCTTTGCAGGATCTGCGGCGTCCAGATGTTAATGGCGCTCAGGGTATTGGTCAGGCAGAAATAGGCGAGGGTGTACATCAGTACCGCCGGGGTCAGCACCTCCCGCAGGGTGGAACGCGCCGAGGTTGGAAGGATGGCGGCGTTTTCCCGCTCGCGTTCGATCATCGATTTCAACGCCTGCTTCTCCTCTTGATCCAGCCAGCTGGCCTGATCCGGGGTATCGTTGAGGAAGAACCAGGTCACCACCCCGAGCACCACTGACGGCAGCCCTTCCAGCAGGAACAGCCACTGCCAGCCTTTCAGGTTCCACAGACCGTCGAGCGCCAGAATGTAGCCGGAAAGGAGTGAGCCAATCATCATGGTCACTGGCATCGCTATCATAAACAGGGCGTTAGCGCGGGCGCGATAGTAGGCCGGGAACCACCAGGTCAGATAGACCAGTATCCCCGGCAGAAAGCCGGCTTCGGCGATGCCGACCAGCATCCGCAGGATGTAGAGAGTATGCGGATTGCTGGCGAACATGGTGCAGGTCGAAGCGATCCCCCAGACCACCATGATCCCGGCGATCCAGCGGCGGGCGCCGACCTTTGCCAGCATGATGTTGCTGGGGATGCCACACATGACGTAGGTGACGTAAAACAGCGTCGCCGCCAGGCCAAACATGGTGGAGGTCAGGCCGAGATCTTTGCCCATCGTCAGACCGGCGAAGCCGATATTAATGCGGTCCAAAAATGAGAAAACAAAGAGAACAAACAGGAACGTGATGAGTCGACGGAACAGCTTTTTGATCACCCGCTGTTCGGTTGCAGCGGTTTTATTATCATTATTTTGCAGGGTTGAGGTCGTCATGATGCACTCCACGAATACGCGTCATACTTCAGAGTGGCATGGGCGCGGGCGGCGGATTACCCGCTCCTGGAATCCTGCCCCGGCCATGCGTGATAGCGACGGCGGGGAGGTCAGAAAGGCGTCCTGCCTCTCTCTGCCATGTCGCTACAATCCGAACTACTTCGGGTATGGAACGTTTAATAAACGGATTTATCGCTGCTGATTAACGACGCGATACTGTCGGTAAAGCGCGCCGCCAGCGCTTCCGCGCTGCGGGCCAGCAGGGTGGTATCCACGCCAACGGCGACGAACAGCGCACCGAGCTCGAGATAGCGTTTTGCCAGCGGTTCATTGGCCATCAGAATGCCCGGCGCTTTCCCCGCCTGGCGAATCTGCACGATGGCGCTTTCAATCGCCGCCTGCACTTCCGGGTGCTGCGGGTTGCCGCCGAAACCCATATCGGCGCTGAGATCCGCCGGGCCGATAAACACACCGTCGATGCCTTCGACGTCGAGAATGTGCGGCAGATTTTTCAACGCCTCGCGGGTTTCAATCTGCACCAGCACGCACATGGCATCGTTCGCCTGATGGATATAGTCCGGGAGGCGATTCCAGCGTGAAGCGCGGGCCAGGGCGCTGCCGACGCCGCGAATACCGGCCGGCGGATAGCGGGTGGCTTTCACCGCCAGCCGCGCCTCCTCGGCGTTTTGCACCATCGGCACCAGCAGGGTTTGCGCGCCGATGTCCAGCAGCTGCTTGATCTGCACCGGGTCGTTCCATGAGGGGCGCACCACCGGCTGGCTGGGATAGGGTGCGATGGCCTGGAGCTGGGTCAGCACGGTCTGCACGTTGTTCGGCGCGTGTTCGCCGTCGATCAGCAGCCAGTCAAACCCGGCTCCGGCCAGCAGTTCAGCGCTGTAGCTGCTGCACAGCCCCAGCCATAGCCCGATTTGCGGGCGTCCGGCCTGCAGCGCCGCTTTAAAGGTATTGTCCATCATCCTCTCCTTACACAAAGCGGCAGCTGATTGCGCCCATATTGCCGTAATCGACGTGGAAGGTGTCGCCTTTGCGCGCCGCGACCGGACGGGTAAACGAACCGCCGAGAATAATCTGCCCGGCTTCCAGCTGCACGTCGTACGGCGCCAGCTTATTCGCCAGCCAGGCGACGCCGTTTGCCGGGTGATTCAGCACGCCGGCGGCGACGCCGGTCTCTTCGATCACGCCGTTGCGATACAGCAGCGCCGAGATCCAGCGTAGATCCAGCTCGTCGGGCTTGATCGGCCGGCCGCCGAGGATCACCCCGGCGTTAGCGGCGTTATCAGAGATGGTGTCGAACACTTTGCGTGGACGTTGCGTTTGTGGATCGATGTTATGGCAGCGGGCGTCGATCAGCTCCAGCGCCGGGATCACATAGTCGGTGGCGTTGTAGACGTCGAACAGGGTGCAGTTCGGGCCGCGCAGCGGTTTCGCCAGTACGAAAGCCAGCTCCACTTCAATGCGCGGCACGATAAAGCGGTCGGTGGGAATATCACTGCCGTCGTGAAAAAACATATCGTCGAGCAGTGCGCCGTAGTCCGGCTCGCTAATTTGCGAGCTGGCCTGCATCGCTTTGGAGGTCAGGCCGATCTTATGGCCTTTGAGTACCCGGCCTTCGGCGATCTTCAGATCGACCCACTCGCGCTGAACGGCGTAGGCATCCTCAATGGTGATCGCGGGATAATCCAGCGAGATGGCGCGGATCTGCTCCCGCTGCTTTTCGGCTTGGTTCAGCCGTTGGGCGATCAGGGTTCGGGTCTGTTTATCGAGCATAGTGGCTTCCTGTAACCTCGTTCGGTGTCGCGGCGCCGGGTGGCGCTATTTGAATAACGCATGGACGTTGTTCTGTTTGTAGTTCAGCGTCGGGTGCAGTTCTTCAATCGCAAATGACAGCGCCAGATAGCGGCTCTCCATCAGGGCGGCGAAGTGGGCTTTGATCAGCCCGAACAGCATTTCGCCTACCTCCTGGCGGCTTTCCAGGCTGCGCCCGCTGCCGATTTTCAGCGTCATATGCACGAAAGCGTAATCCTGCTGGCCGTCGGCCATCTGCCAGCTGTCAAGCCAGATGGCGCGGCTACGGATGCCAGCCATCGGGAAGATGCCGGTGGCGGCCAGCGCCTGGTTAATCCGGGCGAACAGGCCCGGTAAATCAGCCTGCTCGCGGATGTTGTCGGTACACTCAGCGATAAAATGCGGCATAGCGACCCCTTACGCCTGAGCCGGCAGCGGGAAGACGGCGTTGACCTGGCCGGTACCGGAGCTGGCGAACAGGTCGGTGATAAACTCGACCTTGCCGTCGTATTTATCCCAGCCGAGCACGCCGAGCAGCATCACCGTATCGTGCATATTGCCTTCGCCGTAGCAGTAGTCGGCGTACTCCGGCAGCATGGTGCAAAACTCTTTGAACTTGCCCTCGCGCCACAGCTTCACCACGCGTTCATCCATCTGATGGTCGAACTCGCGGGTATAGCTGTTCATCCCTTCTTCGGCGCGCTGGTCGTCGATGAAGCGGTGCGACAGCGAGCCGCTGGCGAACACCGCAACGGTACCGTCATATTTTGCAATCGCTTTGACGATGGCTTCGCCCAGCCTGCGGCTGTCGGCAAAATCGTGAACGGTGCAGAAAGCGGAGATCGACACCACTTTGAAATGCTTGTCGCTGTTCATGTAGCGCATCGGCACGAGGGTGCCGTATTCCAGCTTCAGGCTGGGGATATTGTGCGCCTTCGCGCGCACGCCCAGTTTGACCGCTTCGTCGGCAATCAGCTGGCCCAGCTCCGGGTTGCCGTCATAGTCGTAGGTCATATCGCGAATAAAGTGCGGCAGCTCGTTGCTGGTATAGACGCCTTTAAAATGGTCGGCGCAGTTAATGTGGTAGGCGCTGTTGACCAGCCAGTGGGTATCGAAAACGATAATGGTGTCGACGCCCATTTCACGGCACCGTTTGCCAATTTCTTTATGCCCGTCGATGGCTGCCTGACGACAGCCGTGGTTTTTCCCCGGCAGTTCAGAGAGGTACATTGACGGCACGTGAGTGATTTTGGCGGCTAACGCTAATTTGCCCATCTTGTTCTCCTTATACGCCCCATTTCGGGATCGGATGGTCACCCATGGAAATACAGACGTTTTTCATTTCGGCGAACACTTCAAAGCTGTACTCGCCGCCTTCACGGCCGGTACCGGAGGCTTTCACACCGCCGAACGGCTGGCGCAGGTCGCGCACGTTCTGGGTATTGACGAACACCATGCCGGCTTCGATGCCGCGCGCCAGGCGCAGGACTTTGCTGACATCCTGGGTCCAGATATAGGAGGCGAGGCCATATTCGATATCGTTGGCCAGGCGCAGACCTTCCGCCTCGTCTTTAAACGGCAGCAGGCAGGCCACCGGGCCAAAGATCTCTTCCTGCGCGATGCGCATACGGTTGTCGACGTCCGCCAGCACCGTCGGGCGCAGGAAGTTGCCGCTTTTCAGGTGCGCTGGCAGATCGGACGGCTTGTCCGGGCCGCCGGCCAGCAGGGTGGCGCCTTCTTCGATTCCCAGACGAATATAGCCGGAGACTTTTTCCCAGTGCTGCTGGCTGATCAGCGCCCCGACCTGGGTATTGGGATCGGTAGGATCGCCGACGCGCAGACGGTTGGCGCGCTCCGCGAAGCGTTTGACGAACTGCGGGTAGATGCTTTGCTGAATGAAGATGCGCGACCCGGCGGTGCAGCGTTCGCCGTTGATCGAGAAGATGGTGAACAGGGCGGCATCCAGCGCGCGCTCGATATCGGCATCTTCAAAAATCAGCACCGGCGATTTGCCGCCCAGCTCCATCGAATACTTCTTCAGTCCGGCATTTTTCATGATATTGCGACCGGTGGCGGTGCCGCCGGTAAACGAGACCGCGCGGACGTCGTGATGACGCACCAGGGCATCGCCGGCGCTGGCGCCGTAGCCCTGCACCACGTTGAGTACCCCGGCGGGGATACCCGCTTCCAGCGCCAGCTCTCCCAGACGATCGGCGGTCAGCGGCGACAGCTCAGACATCTTCAGCACCGCGGTATTGCCCAGCGCCAGGCACGGCGCGACCTTCCAGGTGGCGGTCATAAACGGCACGTTCCACGGCGAGACCAGCGCGCACACGCCTACCGGTTGCACGAGGGTGTAGTTGAGCATCTTGTCGTCAACCGGATAGGTCTTGCCGTTCATCTGCTGGCACACTTCGGCAAAGAATTCGAAGTTGTGGGAAGCGCGCGGGATCAGCACGTTTTTGGTCTGATGGATCGGCAGGCCGGTATCGGCAGTTTCCATCGCCGCGATCTCCGGGACGTCGCGATCGATCAGATCGCCCAGGCGACGCATCAGGCGCGCGCGCTCTTTCATCGGCAGATTGGCCCATTTCGGGAAGGCCTCTTTCGCTGCGGCAACGGCCTGATTGACCTCGGCCTCAGCGCCGGAAGCCACTTCCGCCAGCACTTCACCGGTGGCCGGGTTGGTGGTATGGAAATATTCTGCGCTCGCGACGTTTTTGCCGTTGATCCAGTGGTTAATTTTTTTCATGACAGCTTCTCCTCATACGCTTGCTGGCTGATGATGCGGTTGACCAGGCGGCCGACGCCCTCGACTTCGACGATCGTTTCGTCACCCGGCACCACGTCGGACAGCCCTTTCGGCGTGCCGGTGGCGATCATGTCGCCCGCTTGCAGGGTCATAAATTCGCTTAAGTAAGCGATCAGGAACGGGACGCTGAAGATCAGATCGGCGGTGGTGCCCTGCTGGCGCAGCTCGCCGTTGACCCAGGTACGCAGGGTCAGGTTATGCGGATCCGGGATCGCCTCTTTGCTCACGATCCACGGCCCGATGGGGGTCAGGGTGTCGCGGCTTTTTACCCGTAGATTCGGCCGGTAGTAATTTTCCAGATAGTCGCGAATGGCGTAGTCGTTGCAGACGGTATATCCGGCCACGTACTCCATGGCATCGGCCTCGCTGACTTTTCGTGCGGTTTTGCCTATCACCACCACCAGCTCGGCTTCGTAATGCATGTATTCGACGTTATCCGGGCGTACCGACTCCTGCTGGTGGCCGATAAAGGTGTTCGGCGCTTTGATAAACACCAGCGGCTCCTCCGGCGGCTTAAACTCCAGCTCGCTGGCGTGATCGGCATAGTTCAGACCGAGCGCGAACAGCGTTCCGTCGGCGGGCGGCAGCCAGCGGAATTCGCCCTCCTGCAGCGTAGTGCCATCGGCGAGGCGCGGCTGGTTATGGTCATTGAGCCGGACGTCGTACACGTTGCCTTGCCATTCAATGCGTGCCTGTTTCATGCCAGTTCTCCTTCTGCCACAACCGGGTTTTCCAGCGCCGGGAAACCTTCGGCGAGGATCCGTACGCGATCGCCAGGGTGCAAGGTGACGCGATGGTGCGGAGTGCCAAGCAGAATGGCGTCGCCAGGGGTCAGGGTGGCAAACTCACTCAGCGCGCTTAACAGCTCGGCGGCATTGCGCTGTAGATCGCCGGTGCTCCAGCTATCCGCTTCGCGACCGTTGATCTCGGTAATGATGGTCAGATTGTCCACGTTACGTACCGGAGAGAGGGCGCCGATGGGGCAGAAACCGTCCCGGCATTTGGCTTTGATCGCCGGACGGTAGAAGCTCTCTTCCGGCAGGCTGACGTCATTGGCCAGCGCGTAGCCGGCGATAAACGCGGCGGCGTCATCGGGAGAGACCTTGCGCGCGGTTTGACCGACGATCAGCGCGACGGTAGCCCCGCTCTGTACGGTTTCGCCCTGCGGATACGGAATCGCCTCGCCGTCGCCGATGACGGTATTACGCGGTTTGATAAACCAGACCGCGGTTTTCGGCGGCGTTTTATAGGGGGCCTGTTGGAACGCGTCGCGCCAGGCGTCGAGCTGGCTGCGATGGTTGAGCGCAACGGCGAAGATGGTACCTTTCATTCACC
This sequence comes from Klebsiella sp. NPDC088457, assembly GCF_044900465.1. Taxonomy (NCBI): domain Bacteria; kingdom Pseudomonadati; phylum Pseudomonadota; class Gammaproteobacteria; order Enterobacterales; family Enterobacteriaceae; genus Klebsiella; species Klebsiella sp. NPDC088457. The sequence goes on from NZ_JBJDNH010000013.1 coordinate 40,031, forward strand.
ACTCCTCTGGGACGGATATCGGATTCGAAGGGATTTCATTAATATGTTAATGATCATCTTTTATTCTTTGCGGAGAGGTTTGGCAAACAGAAGTGAATGTTTTGTGATCGGATTAACAATAAATTTACACATTTAATTTTTTATTTTTGTTAATCAATGTGTTATTTATTTTTATACCATCGGCTGGTACTTTTCAGGTGCAGAAACCGGTTGCGTCGTGGCAGGATAGACGCTAGTTATTAACTTGTTAATAGATTTCAGAGTGTGACGTAGAGGATATGTAATGCATGATTCGTTAACCATTGCGCTGTTGCAGGCGCGGGAAGCGGCGATGAGCCATTTCCGGCCGATCGTCAAACGGCATAATCTCACCGAGCAGCAGTGGCGTATTGTGCGCATCCTCGCGGAAAACCCGTCGATGGACTTTCACGATCTGGCGTTTCGCGCCTGTATTCTGCGCCCGAGCCTGACCGGTATCCTGACCCGTATGGAGCGCGATGGCCTGGTACTGCGCCTTAAGCCGGTTAACGATCAGCGCAAGCTGTACGTTTCGCTGACCGCCGCGGGCAATACGCTGTATGAAAGCGCGCAGGCGCAGGTGGAAGAGGCCTATCGTCTGATTGAAGAACAGTTCACCAGCGAAAAGATGCGGCAGCTGACGGCGCTGCTGGGGGAGTTTATCGCGCTCGGAAACCGCCAAAATGCCGGACGCGGTGAGGGTGATGAGGAAGAGTAGGTTAGCGACAGAGCTGCCTTTACCAGGCTAACTTTAGCTGAGATGAAAAAAAGTAGAGGAGAAGGTTATGGAATCGGTCACTCTTGCGTTACCCGAAGCTTACGCGCTGGCGATACGGGCGCTAAGCGCTAATGGATTCAGCGCGGATCATGCGGCGGCCGTGGCGCGTAACGTCACCGGCGGGGAGCGCGATGGCTGCGCTTCCCACGGCCTGTGGCGACTGCTGGGGATTATCGACACCTTACGCAAAGGCAAGGTCTCTCCGGACGCTGAACCACGGATTGACGACCGGGCGCCGGCGATTGTCCGCGTCGATGCCGGCGGCGCGTTTTCGCTGCTGGCGTTTGAACGGGCGCTGCCGCTGCTGGTGGCGAAAGCGCGACACAGCGGCATCGCTGCGCTGGCGATTAACCGCTGCGTGCATTTTTCGGCGCTGTTTGCCGATATTGAACCACTGACCGAGGCTGGCCTGGTCGGGCTGGCCTGTACGCCGGGTCATGCGTGGGTGGCGCCCGCCGGCGGCACGCTGCCGCTGTTTGGCACCAACCCCATCGCTTTTGGCTGGCCGCGGGACGACAGGCCGCCGTTTATTTTCGATATGGCGACCAGCGTGGCGGCGCGCGGCGAAATCCAGCTGCATCAGCGTGCCGGGAAGGCGTTGCCGGAAGGGTGGGGGATCGATAGCGCAGGTCAGCCGACCACGGATGCCGGGGAGGTGCTGTCCGGGGCGATGCTGACCTTTGGCGGCTATAAAGGCTCCGCGCTGGCGGCGATGGTTGAGCTGCTTGCCGGGCCGCTGATTGGCGATATGACCAGCGCCGAATCGCTGGCATGGGATGACGGCGCCGGCGGGCTGCCCTACGGCGGCGAGCTGATTCTGGCGCTGGATCCGCAGCGTTTTCTCGGCGCGCAGGCGCAGGAGCACCTCGCGCGGGCGGAGACGCTTTTTAGCAACATGCAGGCGCAGGGAGCAAGGCTTCCCGGTGAGCGGCGCTATCGCTGTCGCGAAGAAAGCGAACGCCAGGGCGTCACCCTCAGCCGTTCGTTATTTGACGAGATTTCCGCGCTGTGCGAATAGCTGAGCGGCCCGGTGGTTTTTTGGGGGGGACGGAGGAGCGGCGGGCCGGGCAGTAGCCCGGATAAGGCGTCAGCCGCTATCCGGGATCTTCATCAGAACAGCGTATCCAGCTCCTCCAGCACGTTGTACTCGTCATCCACCAGCAGCAGCGTTTTCCACTTGTCGAAGGTCAGGCACGGATGCGAGGTGCCAAAGACCACAATATCACCGACCTGCAGATCGCAACCCGGCGCCAGGCGCAACATACAGTGCTGATCCATAATCCCGACGCTGACCATCATCTCCGCCTGCAGCGGTAATGACCGGCCGTCGCGATAGTGGGCGATCGGCTGCGGGAGCCCGGCATCGAAGGCGCAGTCGCGCTTGCCGAAATTGACCACCGCACGATCCGCCTCCGGTACCGACTGCACCATCGCCATTAGCTCCAGCGCGGAGGTCAGATCGCCGCCCAGGCCACAGGCTATCGGATCGCGTGCAACCAGTTCCTGCTGGGCGACAGCATAGATCCCTCTGTCATGGGTGATATAGCAGCCCGGACGGATCACGAGCCGGCACTGCGCAGGTTTCTGCGCCGCCAGCCACACGTCGCACACCACGTCATACCAGACGGTGCCCGCGCCGGTCAGGATAAACTCGCCGTCGACCAGCGGCGCCATCTGGCAGGCAAGGGCGGCGGCCTGTTGCAGCAGCGCTTCGACCTGCGGCTGCGGGTCGTCGCCGTGCAGCACCCCTTCGTACAGTTCCAGGCCGCGGAGTTTCAGGCCCGGCAGGTCGCCCACCGCCTGTGCCAGCGCCCGCGCGTCGTCCACGCTGCGGCAGCCGCAGCGCCCGCCGGGGACGCCCAGTTCAATCAGGACGTCCAGCGTTTGCTGGCGCGCGTTAAAGAAAGCCGACAGCGTGCGGGCGTTCGCCAGACTATCCACGCAGCAGATAAAATCCACCGCGCGATAATGCGCCTTCAGCTGCGCCACCAGCTGCATGTTGGCCTTGCCGACCAGCTGATTAACCATCAATACCCGTTCAATTCCGCTGGCCATCGCCGCGCTGGCTTGCCAGGCGCTCCCCACCCCGATCCCCCACGCCCCCGCGCGTTGCTGCGCCTGGAAAATCCACGGCGTCATCGTCGTTTTGCCGTGCGGCGCCAGCGAAACACCGCGGGCATCGGCGTAGCGCTGCATCCAGCGGATGTTATTTTCCAGCGCCGTTTTTTTTACCAGCGCGGCGGGGAGACATACGTCTTCCGCCAGCAGGTTAGCAGGCGATGACATTACGGCGGATTTATGCGGGACAAGCGTATCGGAATGGTATTTCATAACACTATCCTTTAAGGGTTTACGTGCGGATATTAAGTGGGTATCAGTTATAACTGATTGATAAATATTATTTTAATACTTAAAAATTATTTGTTTTGAATAAAAGTATCACAAAATGATCTGGATTCTGCGTAGTTTTCCACTGTTTTTTCGCCTTGTAAATGGTTAACTTGTCGGCATAGTCGAAAGGGAGTAATTGCTATGAAGGTTGACTGGCTTTTCAAGAACGTCACGGTGATTGATGGGAGCGGCGGCCCGCAGTATCGCGGCGACGTGGCGGTGAAGGGCGACCGTATTGTCGATATCGCGCCGGCGTTACAGGTGACGGCTGAACGCGAGATTGACGGCCTGGGCCGCGTGCTGGCGCCGGGCTTTATTGATGTCCATACCCATGACGATATCAACGTCATTCGTATGCCGGAGTATCTGCCAAAACTGAGCCAGGGCGTGACGACGGTTATCGTCGGCAACTGCGGGATTAGCGCGGCGATGGCGACCATGCGCGGCGACGTCCCCGACCCGATGAATCTGTTGGGCGAGCAGGAGCTGTTTATCTATCCCACCGTCGAGGCCTACGCTCACGCGGTGGAGACCGCAAGGCCGTCGCTCAACGTGGGTACGCTGATCGGCCATACCGCGCTGCGTAATAACCATATGGACGATCTGTTCCGTCCGGCGACGGAAACCGAGATTGCCGGCATGCGCATCCAGTTGCGCGATGCGTTACGTCAAGGGGCGCTGGGTCTCAGCACCGGGTTGGCCTATGCCAGCGCATTTCACTCCACCACCGAAGAGGTGATGGCGCTGGCGGAAGAGCTGGCGGCGGAGAAGGGGGTTTACACCACCCATCTGCGTTCTGAATTCGAACCGATCCTCGAGGCCCTCGATGAAGCGTTTCGTATCGGCCGCCACGGTAACGTGCCGGTGGTGGTCTCGCACCATAAATGCGCCGGGGCAAAGAACTGGGGACGCACGCGCGAGACGCTGGCCTTCTTTGATGAGATGCGCCAGCGCCAGGAAATAGCCTGCGATTGCTACCCTTATTCCGCCAGCTCTTCAACCCTGGATATGAAACAGGTCACCGATGAATTTGACATTGTGATCACCTGGTCAGAATCCCGGCCGGAACAGGCGGGCAAAACGCTTAAACAGATTGCCAGCGACTGGCAGGTGAGCCTGCATGAGGCGGCGGGACAGCTGATACCTGCCGGGGCTATTTACTACAACATGGATGAGCAGGACGTACGTCGGGTGATGCGCTACCCCGTCACGATGATCGGCTCCGATGGTTTACCCAACGATCCGATGCCGCATCCACGGTTATGGGGCGCTTTCCCTCGGGTGCTCGGCCACTACAGTCGTGATGAGCAGCTGTTCCCGCTGACCACGGCGATTCACAAAATGACCGGGCTGTCGGCGGCGCGTTTCCGCTTGCCGCAACGTGGTCTGGTTAAAGTTGGCTATTTTGCCGATCTGGTTCTGTTTGATCCGCAGACGGTGCGCGATGTCGCCAGCTTCTCCGATCCGAAACAGCCCGCTGAGGGCATCGAAGCGGTGATGGTTAACGGCATCATGAGCTACGGCAGCGATAAAAAAATTACCGGGCGCGCAGGGCGTTTCCTGCGTCGTCAGATGGACTAAGGAGTGGAATATGAGCATTAAACGTTATGGCGTTGAAGGCGGTACCGGCACCGGCGGGCAGCATCTGCCTTTCGCCCGCGCGGTCGAAGCCGGGGGCTGGCTGTACGTGTCTGGCCAGACGCCGATGAAAAACGGGGAAGTCGTGGAAGGGGGGATTGTCGAGCAGTCGCGGCTGGCGATTCAGAACTGCGTCGATATTATGAGCGAAGCGGGCTATACCCTTGCCGATGTGGTGCATGTGAAAGTGATTCTGACCGACGCGCGCTACTTCCAGTCCTTCAATAAAGTGTTTCGTGAATTCTTCGGCGATCATCCGCCGGCGCGTATTTGCTGCGTTGCCGATCTGGTGGTGGAGTGCAAAGTCGAAGTGGATGTGACCTGCTATAACGCCGCGCGCGGATAAATAATCTTTCCCCACCGGCGGGTGGGGAATGACGCCTAAAAATGTGATAGCCGTGCCAGATTGCATCAAGCCATCGGCGCGAACGAGGTTGCTTTGCCTTTTTTCTGGCATCGTTACGATTAACTCATAATATTCAGCGGTTCGAATATTATTTATTATGCCTGGATGTGAGCAATGAATAATATGTCATTCCTGATTTGGTTTTCCGTTTATGCCTGCGCGATGATAGCTTTAGGCTGGTATGTTTCACGTAAGCAAAAGAACGGCGATGATTTCTTACTGGGGGGCCGCTCTCTGCCGATGTTCCTGACGCTGGGGTCGACGGTGGGGACTATGGTTGGCACCGGCTCTAGCGTGGGCGCCGTGGGCTTTGGCTACAGCAACGGCTGGGCGGGGATGCTGTATGGTCTCGGCGGCGCGGTGGGGATTTTGCTGGTGGCATGGTTATTTGCGCCGGTACGGAAATTTCGCTTTATGACCATGAGCGAAGAAATGTCGTATTACACCGGCGGCAGTAAAATAATTAAAAACCTGGTGGCGATACTCATTTTTATCGCCTCTATTGGCTGGCTGGGGGCTCATATATTAGGTGGCGGCTTATATCTGGCGTGGGCCAGCGGAATTGATATTAATGTCGCGAAAATTATTATTGCCCTGGCTTTTGTGGTTTACGTCGGGATTGGCGGTTATTCCGCAGTGGTCTGGATCGATACGATTCAATCCATTGTACTGTTCGTCGGATTTATTCTGATGGCGATTTTTGCCGTCCAGCACGTGGGCGGCTGGAGCCACATTCAGCAGGCGGTCGATCCGGCGGCGCAGAGTCTGTTTGCCGTCGATAAGCTTGGCGTCCTCCCCGCCCTCTCCCTGGCGGTGGTCATTGGCGTGGGCGTTCTGGCAACACCGTCCTATCGCCAGCGTATCTACTCGGCGAAAACCGTTTCCTCCGTACGCCAGTCCTTTACCATTACCGGCCTGCTGTACCTGGGGTTCTCCTTCCTGCCAGCGATTATCGGTATGGCGGTATGGACCATGAATGCGCACCTCGAAAATAGCGGTTTTGCCTTCCTGTTTGCTACCCAGGTACTGCCTCCGGTGCTGGCGATGGCGATCCTGATTGCCGGAATGTCGGCCAATATGTCCTCCGGCAGTTCTGACGCCATTGCCGCGGTGTCGATTATGCTACGCGACCTCTACACCCTGGTCACTGGCCATATGCCGGCGCCTGAGAAAGCGATTCGCCTGTCGCGCATGTTTCTCGTGTTGGTCATCGCCCTGGCGTTGGTTTTCGCCCTGACCTCGAACGACATCATTAGCTACATCACCAAAATGATCTCGATGATTATGTCCGGGATGTTTATCTGTACCATGCTCGGCCGCTTCTGGACGCGCTTTAACTGGCAGGGGGCGGTCGCCGCGCTGGTCGGGGGCGCAGGGGCGTCGGTGGCGGTTCTGATGGACAGCGACTGGCTGGCCTTCTGGGGCAACCCGTGCATTCCGTCGGTGCTGACCAGCCTGGTTGCTTCCATAGTGGTCACCCTGGTGACGCCGGCCAGTAGCATGAGCCGCGAAGAGGCGCTGGAGATGATTACCCGCGAACGTGAAAGCCGTCCGGCGGCACCGCCGTTGCCGATTGGTAAACGTCAACCGTCGCAGAGCTAAGGGAGGCGCAATGAAAAGCTATATTGCCGTCGACTGGGGCTCTACGCAGCTTCGCGGCTGGCTGATTCGTGACGGAAAGTGCGTGGAGACAAAACGGCTACCCCTCGGGATCACCCGGCTCAACGGGCAGGCGCCGGCGGAGATTTTCCGCCAGCATCTGGCGCCGTGGCGCGGTGACGCGGCCCTGCCGGTGGTGATGGCCGGGATGATCGGCAGCGACGCGGGCTGGCAGCCGGTACCCTATCTGGCCTGCCCGGCGGCGCTTGATGCGCCTGGACAGCATTTGTTTGCCGTCGCGGACGCGGTGTGGATTGTTCCTGGCCTGAAGGTTGAGCAGGTCGGAGATTACAACGTGATGCGCGGTGAAGAGACGCAGCTTCTGGGCGCAGCGCAGATGGCCCCGGCCGATTGCTACGTGATGCCGGGCACGCACTGTAAATGGGTGCAGGTAGAGGACGGGATGGTACGTCATTTTTCCACCTCGATGACCGGCGAACTGCATCATCTGCTGCTTAATCAGTCGCTGATTGGCAAGCAGCTGCCTGCCCAGCAGACGGACGCGGCAGCATTTGAGCGAGGGCTGGAAAAGGGTATCGCGACGCCGTCGCTGGTGACGGAACTGTTCGGCGCCCGTGCGGCCCGGGTGTTGGGCGGACTGCCGTCGGCATCGGTCAGCGACTATCTCTCAGGGTTGCTGGTTGGCGCGGAGGTGGCGGCATTTAGCGCACGCTACCGCGGAGATCGCATCACGCTGGTGGGCTCTCCGGCGCTAACCGACCGCTATCGCCTGGCGATGGCGGCCCGAGGTATGAAGGTGAACTGCTGTGGCGGGGATGAGGCGTTTTTACGCGGTATGGCGAGGATAATGAATGGACAGGCTTAAACTGGTGGCGATCTTACGCGGCATTCGTCCCACAGAAGCGGCACAACATGTTGATATGCTGATTCGCGCGGGCTTTCGCTATATTGAAATCCCGCTCAACTCGCCGGACTGGCAGGACAGCATTCCACAGATGGTGCGGCAGTTTGCTACCCGGGCGACGATTGGCGCGGGGACGGTGCTTAACGTCGGGCAGGTCGATGTTCTGGCGCAGGCCGGCGCGAAGCTGATTGTGACGCCCAATACGCAACCGACGGTCATTCGGCGGGCGGTTGAACAGGGGATGTTGGTTTGCGCCGGCTGTGCGACCGCAACGGAGGCCTTTAGCGCGCTGGATGCCGGAGCGCAGTGGCTCAAGATCTTTCCGTCATCCTGCTTTGGCCCGGACTATATTCGCGCCCTGAAGGCGGTACTGCCGCCGGATGTGCCGGTGCTGGCGGTTGGCGGCGTGACCCCGGATAACCTTGCCGACTGGGTGCAGGCGGGCTGTGCCGGGGCGGGATTAGGTAGCGACCTGTATCGTGCCGGGCAGACGCCGGAACGTACCCGTGAACAGGCCCGGCGCTTTATTGCCGCCAGCCAGGCTTAATCGCCCAGCGGCTGACGGTCGACGCCGCCGCGGTGGCTGTCGAGCGCCAGCTTGATGCGGCGCAGCCGGTCTTTCGCCTGCGGTTTGTTGGCCATCGCCAGTTCGGTGGCCAGCACATCGACCATCGCCAGCATGGCATAGCGGGAGGTGCTGGGTTTGAAAATATAGTCGTTTTCACGCACCAGCAGCGGTAAGACCAGATCCGCTTGTTCCGCCAGCGGCGTACCTGCCGGCGTAATCGCGATCACCTTCGCGCCATACTGCATGGCGATCGCCGCGCTCTCAACGATCTCTTTGGTATACCCCCCGAGCGACAGAACGATAACCACATCTTTTGGCGTGACGGCGGAGCTCATCATCCGCGCCAGCAGGCCGTCGTTCTGACTGACCACCGGCAGGCCCAGACGGAACAGGCGATACTGAATCTCCTGCGCGCAGATGGTTGAACCGCCGCCCATGCCGATAGCCAGAATTTGTCGCGCAGCGCTGAGCCACGAAACGGCGCGCTTCAGCGCGTCGATATCCAGCGCCCGGCGGTTGGTTTCCAGTACCCCGATGATGGATTCGTAAATCCCCTGTACCCCTTCCAGATCCGGCACATCGAGAATAAAACGCTGACCCACGGCCAGCGATTGCGCCAGCTTCATCTTCAGCTCACGAACATCCTTGCATCCCAGCGCCCGGGCAAAGCGGGTGACGGAGGCCTGGCTGGTACTGGTCAAACGGGCGATTTCGGCGATAGGTAACTCTGCCGCCGCGGCGACATCATCGAGAATGAACTGGGCGATCCGCTTTTCGGTGACGGTCAGCTCGAGAAAGCGGTCGGTGATGCAGGAAATGATATCAATCGAGTAGGCCATACAGAGTACCAGACGGTAAATTTAGCATGATACTTTGTACCATATTCAGCCGCTAAAAAGCAGCCCTGGCCGGGGCCGGTTACAACGCCAGGCGCATGGCGCAGCGCGTCTCTGGCGGCAGACCGTGGGCTATCTCCTGGCGCCGCTTTGCCGCCAGCCCGGACGGCAGGCGCTGTTCATTGAGCATGCGGAACCCCAGCCGCGTATAAAACGGCGCGTTCCAGGGGACATCGCGAAAGGTGGTGAGGGTGACCGCCGGGTAGCCATCCCGGCGGGCGCTGTCGATCGTGTGCCGTATCATCGCCTGGCCAATCCCTTTTCCTTGCCACGCCTGATGTACGGAAACTTCGACGATAAACAGCGCGTCGTCCAGCGGTTCACTTAGCAGGAATCCTATTGCTTGCCCGTCGGCCGCCGCCACCAGGCTGTGGCCGGCTTCCAGATACAGGCGATGCTGATGCCGGTCGAGTACCGGGCCATCCGCCAGCCAGGCGAAGGCGGGTATCTGGCGAAACGCCTGGGCCGCCGAGCGCTCAATGGCGGGCAGGAGAGCAATATCGCTCTCCTGGGTCAGGCGAAATGTCACGTCGGCGGTTATAGTGTTATTTTTCATTCGCTTCAGCATAGCAATATTCGGGAGAAATGCATGGCATTGCGAGCCGTCCCTGCGACCGATTTCAGCAGTGAACAGTTAAGCGCGATACTTCGCGACTGCTTTGAGGATTATCTGGTGCCGGTTTCGCTGCCGGTGGCGGTCTTCGTTCAACGTTTTGGCTCCGAAGGCCTGAGCCTGCTTGACTCCTGCGTCTGGCTGGACGGTGAGACGCCGGCGGCCATGGCCGTTGTGGCCCGGCGTGGGGATGAAGCCCGGCTGGCGGCATTCGCCGTGCGTCCGGTTTATCGTGGAAAAGGGATCGGCCGCCGGTTGATGCTGCCGCTGATGGCGGCGTTACAGGCCCAGGGCGTGCGTCGGATGTGGCTGGAGGTGATCCGCGAAAACTCTGCGGCGGTGGCGTTGTACCAGTCTCTCGGTTTTGTCGTGCGCCACGGACTATGCGGCTACCTGAGTTCGCCGCCAGAGGGCGAGATAACTCCGGTGCTGGAAGAGTGCAATGTCTTAACGCTGGTGCGCAGAGCAGGGGCGGAGATCAATGGCCGGCTGCCGTGGCTGATGGACCCGCTGACCTTCAGTACGCTGCCGTGTCGGGCATTAACGCTGAATCAGCAGGCCTTCGCAGTGCTGGCTACAGTAACCCACACGCCGCAGCTGCAGTTTATGTGGGTCGATCCCGCCGCGCGTGGCCGCGGGCTGGCCCATGATATGCTGCTGGCGCTGGCCCGCGAATTCCCCGGCCTGGGGACCTCGGTGACCATCCCGGAATCTTTTACGCCGCTGTTCAGCGCGGCGGGATATACCACCCTGGCGCTGAAGCAATATGAAATGTGCGTGGAGTTGAGCACGTTGCCCTCAGCATCGCGCTCATGACGTTTGCCCGGCTCGCGTCACGAGCCGGGCGGGCGGGGTTAACCGTCGCTTTTTACTACTTTAAGATCCACCATCCCAATACCCAGCTGGCGCGGTGCATGCCCGAGAATATTGCCTTCGTTGGTGGACTGCGGATCCGGCGGGACGATGATCAACGTATCGCTGCGTGACGGATTGTCGAAATGCAGCGTAGTGGTGGAGACATCGTTGGCCAGGGTGAGCGTCTGCTCACTGTTGCCGACGCGCACCGGGATCGGCTTATAGGCGTTCGGTCCGTAAGCTTTGGCGGTAATCACCAGATCGAATTTTTCCGGCAGCGGCTGTTTAAATTCAATTTTCACTTCGCTGCCGAGCTGGGCATTGGACCAGCGACCCCAGGATTCCGGGCGCGAAATCCCGCTGAACTGCTTGACCTCTTCCGGCGCGCCGGCAACGTTAAAGATAAAGCTGTCGGCCTTGTAGCGAATATCGTTGTCGACAATCTTCAGGGTATCAACGTTGCCTTTGTAGCGTTCCATATCGATAACGGTATCTTTAAACGCCGTTTTTCCCTGCCACTGGGGCTTATCAACATGCTGTACCTTTTGCTCGCCGCCAAGCTGGCCTTGCGAGACGCACCAGTCGGTGGAGAGCGCCAGCTCAGGTGACCAGAGTTGACCCATCTTGTAGCAGCGGTCGATCCAGACGAAATTATCGCGCGGGGCAAAGTCGGCCAGCTGGAAGCGCAGCGGGGCGGAATATTCGCTCTCCGGCAGCGGCTCGACGCGTTTATCCGAGACGCGCAGCAGCAGCGGCAGACGGAAGTGGCTACCGGAGAAGGCGATCATGTTCTTCTGGGCGTCGATGGTGAAGTTTTTCATCTCTTTCGGGAAGTTCCACAGTCGGATGATATCCGGCTTCCACGCCAGCACTTTCTCTTTCATATTCATGAAAATGCCGGACAGCGATTGCCCGGAGAGGCTGCTGCGGCCAAGGCCGATAAAGTTATCGCCGCCGAGAATGTCCAGCACCGTGGCGCCGTTGTCCATGGTGTTACGCTTCACCGCCAGCGTATCCTGCTGCGGCTGGTCGCCACGCAGGACGAAGAACAGATCGCGGCGATCCTGCTTATTGAGATAATCCCAGGCGGTGTTTTTCATGGCCAGATGATCGGAGGAGACCACGATGACCGTATTTTTGAAATACGGCGAGGCTTTGATCTTCTCAATCAGCGCGGCGATATGTTCCTGGCTGCAGGTGACGGCGCTAAAAGAAAGATTCTTTTTACCGCCCATTTCGTAGCTTTTACGCTGGCAGGTCCGGGAGATGAACCCGTCCGGATGGTGGGTGTCGACGGTCAGCGCAAAGAGCGAGAAGCGTTTGCCAGATTGCGACAGCGCTTCGAATTTTTTCCAGGTCTCATCAAGCACGGTGTCATCGTAGAAGCCCCAGTCATTACGGTAAGCCGGGTCATCCACCGTGCTTTTCAGCTCCTCGGCGCCATACAGATGGTCAAAACCGTGCGATTTCAGGAACACATCTTTTCCGGCGAAGCGCAGATTGGCGCCCTGCACAAAATAGTTTTCGTAGCCGGAGTTTTTCAGAATATCGCCGAGGCAGATATTTTGCGGGAAGAAGCTGGAAACCGATGCCGAGGCGTTACCTTCAAACGGCGCGAACAGCGGGATCCCGCACTGTGAAGCGACCATGCCGGCGATGGTGTAATCGGTACCCGGCAGCTGCTCGGTGTTACTGAAATCGAGGCTTTCGTTTTTCAGCTTGCCGAGTTCAGGCGTCAGGTTGGGAAAGGCGTCGTTGTCGAAATAGGTGCGTTCGAGGCTTTCACCGTAGATATAGACCAGGTTCAGGCGGGGATTGGCGATGCTCTTTGCCGGCTCTTCGTAATAGGCGATAAAATCCGGATCGCCATCGCGAGATTGCGATTTAACCAGCTCGCTGATTTGGCGGAACGCCGGGCTGGCATCCACGGAGGCCAGCGCCAGGACCAGCGCCAGCAGGCTGTAGCCAAAGTGATGCGGATGATGGCGACGACGGCGCAGCACCCACCCCAGCGTGCCGAATACGGCCACCAGCGCCACCACCAGCCCGACGCCAGGAAGAATGTATTTACTGACGCCCGCGCCGGTCAGGCTGTTAGTCAGCGTGTAGAGAACCGCGTCATTAATCCCGTCGCCGGTGAAATAGTCACTGGCGTAGAGGGTAATATTGAGGACCACAAACAGCCCCAGCACCGTTAACGTGGCGGCAAACCACCAGGTGTTGCGACCGGCTTTTAAGGCATAAATCACCACCGAGGTGAGAAACAAGGCGATGGATAACAACTCTGACACAGTTCACCCTCATTAGCGCCAGTTGACCGCTGGCCGGATAGATCGCTTTCCACGCTACACTGTAATTGCAGTGCCATATTGCTGCAATTGTAGAGTCATGAAACTGTGCTGTGGTTCAGAATTGGTTTAGAAATCGCCGTTTTTGATCGGCGTCGCATCCGGTATGCAAGGGGGAATCGGGGCGTAAAAGGGGGAAAATAGTGATTGCGGCCGCGTTGACAACGCTAAGGCGTTAAACGCGGCCCCGGAGGGAACGATCAGGAGAGGAAGTTAACGCCCTGTTTTAATACCAGATCGCAGGCTTTGGTTTTTACTTTCTCCGCCAGCGGGCTGCTGCCGAGGGTGTTCAGGTTCAGCTGCTGGCCGTTGTTGCTGCTCAGCAGACCCTGTAAACCTTCAAGATAGCTGGTGTCCTCTTTCTGCTTTTCCGGGGTGCTGAGGCCGAGCTTATCCAGAACCTGGTTCTTGACGTTTTCCGTGCTGGTGACCGAGGCCAGCTTTTGTTGTGCGCAATAGGACATAATCCCGGCGGCGTTGTTCATGCTGCTGGAGGTCAGGGACTGATTGCCGCCGTTCAGCAGGCTGGTCAGGGAGGACATCGACAGACCGCCGCCCTGCTGGGATCCGCCCTGGCTGCTGAGCTGGTTAGCGGCACTGGAAAGGGAGTCCTGCCAGGAGGCGGCATGCGCGCCGGCGGCCATAAAGGCGCCGGCAATGATCAGGGTGCGGAACAAGGATTGTGCAGATTTCATAGATGTACTCATCGTGGTTACTTAAGCATGCTTGCAGTATAACCCCGGCTGGCTTCAGATATATCTCAATACTCTTTGCCGGTGACCCGATGACGGTAGCTGTCCCAGTTGAAAATCACCCACAGACTGTTGCCGAGGCGCATGCGATCCATCACCCGCTCGCCGAGCAGCTTGTTCATTTCGTCCATATTGCTGTTGGTGAGCATCCCGGTCGGGCGCTTTGAGGAGGAGCGGCGATCGACGATCTGGTTAATGATCACTTTCTCATAGCGCGACTCCGTCTGCATTCCGATCTCATCGATCACCAGCAGATCGACCCTGCTCAGGTCATTCAGCAGCTGTTCTTCGCTGGTTTCCCGGTTGCCGAAGGTATCTTTCATCGCTGACATAATATCGGCGACGGTAATGATTAAGACCGATTTCCCGCGCAGCAGCAGCTCGTTGCAAATGGCGGCGGCAAGGTGGTTTTTGCCGGTGCCCGGCTTGCCGGAAAAGATAAAGCTGGCGATATTGCCATCGAACTCTTCAACGTACTGGCGCGCTCTGGACAAGGCGTTCATCTGGCCTTCGCACTCGACCCGATAGTTATCAAACGAGCAGTTCTGGTGCAGCGGGCGGATGCCGGAGCGGTTAAACGTCCGCTGCATTTTCATGGCGCGGTTTTCCCGCTCCAGCGCTTCCGAGCGCAGTTTGCCTTGCTCTTTCTGCCAGGCCAGCAGCTCTTCGCCGGTTTTGAACGCCGGTTCGACATTAGCAGGCATCATTTTTTGCAGCCGCTTCATCAGCTCGCCAACGTTTTTCATGCTCATCCTCTGAAACCTCGTGGAATATGGCTATCCGGTTCGCTGACCGTATTCACATCGCGCCGCGGCTGCCCGCCGTTGCCGGCCCGGCCGATTTGTACGCTGCGCGCCAGCTTCTGTTGCCACTGCACATGATGAAAGACCTTGCCTTCCGCCTGCCAGTAGGCGACAAACGCCGCCAGCTCTTCCGGTGTCACCGGCTGGCTGAGGGCGATACCCCACAGCGCGGCCAGGCGTTGAAAATCAGCATCCGGCTGCCAGTCGGCGTACATGGCGAATTTCCCCAGTGGAATCGCGACTGGCGCGGCAGCGGGTTCGTCAAAAAACTGCGTATCGAGCGCAATATCGCTGTTGGGGCGGGCCAGTTTTGCCTCCAGCTCCAGCAGCTGCGCCAGACGCTGCGGCGTGAGCGCATAGAACGCAGGAGCATTGTTGGCAAAAACGGCCACGGTGCCGCTGGCCGATTTTGCCAGAACGGCTGCATGATCCTGGATGAAATCTTCCAGGCCGCTGAAATCGGTGGTTAATATTCGCGAAGACATAACACTATCTCAACTCTGAACAACAATAGAGAGGGGGAATAGCACACATAGTAGCACAGCGCCCGGCCAGGAAGGAGCGACCGGGCGCGGTTGACTATACCCGCGGGCGCTTACGATACAGCCAGAGTCCCGGAATGGACAGACCAATAGACAGCGCGCCGACGATGGAGGAGGCCTTCAGGAAATTACTCAGCAGCATGATCATCATCTCTTCCGAATAGCCGAAATGGCTGATCTTTACCGCCGAGATCATCGCCGTATAGGCGGAGATACCGGGGAACATCGGAATCACCGCCGCCACGGTAAAAATCTTCGGGTGCGCCAGATACCAGCGGGACCACTGAATACCGATACTGCCGACCAGCAGCGCGGCGAGGAAGGTGGCCCACTCAATATTAAACCCCGCCGTCATCATCACCATCCGCGAACCATGGCCGATAGCCCCCAGCAGAGCGCACCAGCGCAGCGCGCGCTGCGGGACGTTAAATACCATGGCGAACCCGGCTGCCGGAATCGCCGCCAGCGCCATATCCTGGAGCAGAGCAAAAAAATAGGAAATTATGCCCATCCGCGTAGCCCCCATACGGTCATCGCCATGACCACTCCTATACAGGTGGCCAGCGTTAGCAGGCTGGCCAGCGCCCAGCGCGCCAGACCGGTATTAATATGCCCCTTAAACATATCCGCGACGGCGTTAATGAGCGGGAATCCGGGAACCAGCAGCAGGACGCTGGCGGCCATCGCCACCGTTGGCGTGCTGGTAAACGCGGGCAGACGAAGCATCAACCCGGAGATGGTGGTGGCGACAAAGGCGGTAATACAGAAGTTGATCTGCGGATGCATCGAACGATGGGTCAAAAGCTGGCGAATATACATCGCGATGGTGCTGGCGCAGAAGGTCACCAGCGCGCCGTCCCAGCCGCCGTTGTTTAGCTTGCAAAAGCAGGCGCAGGAGAGCCCAACCATCAGCACCACCAGCCAGCGCGGATAGCGCAGGGGCTTAATCTGCGTAAAGCGCTTTTCGACATCTTTATAATCCAGCAGCTTATGCTCGGCCATAATCACAATATGCTGCACTTCGGTGACCACATGCATATTGATGCCGCGATCGACATTTTTGCGCGTGGAGGTCAGGCATTCGCCGTCTTTGATGGTCGTGAGCACAATCGCATTCGAAGAAATGGCGCTCTCGACGCTGTCCATGCCCAGCGCTCGCCCGAGACGCGTCGATAGCTCCTCCACCAGCGCGCTCTCCGCACCGTGCTGTAATAAGAAAAGACCACACTGGATACACAATCGCGTAATTGTGCGCTGCACTGCCCGATCTGCTTGCATAGATACCTGCTGTCCGTCACGTCCGATGCCGTAGTGTCTGCCGCTACTTTAACCTGAACGCCCGCCGCCACTGCGGAGGGGGATCAAACAATGGGTAAAAAGTCGCCACCGGCGAACGGAATGGAATTTGACCCCGGCCACACTTTGGCAAAACTGTTGGAAAGTGCAATTTTTGCACCAGTTATGGCCTTCTTTTTCGCATCCGACTTATCAAAAATGCAGTAATGAACTTTTAATAAACAAAAAATAAACAAATAATTAACCGTGCGGGAGTGAGACAACCCTATGAAAACACAGGTCGCTATTATCGGTGCCGGCCCTTCCGGGCTGCTGTTGGGCCAACTGCTGCATCGTGCCGGCATTCGTAGCGTGATCCTCGAGCGGCAAACGCCAGAGTATGTGCTTGGCCGTATCCGCGCGGGCATTCTGGAAAGCGGCACCGTTGCGCTATTGCGCGAAGCGGGGGTCGCGGAACGCATGGATGCGGAGGGCCTGGTGCACCATGGGGTCGAGTTTTTGTTTGAGGGACAGCGGGTGCCGGTTGCTCTGACGGAGCTCACCGGAGGCAAAAGCGTGACGGTGTACGGCCAGACCGAGGTGACCCGGGATTTAATGGCGGCGCGCGCAGAATGCGGAGCGCCGATTGTGTATAGCGTCAGCGATGTGGTGATTCAGGATGCGAAGAGCGACCGGCCGTCAGTCACCTTCGTCAGCGGCGGGGAAACCTGTCGCCTGGAGTGCGATTTCATCGCCGGCTGCGATGGGTTTCACGGCGTCTCGCGACAAAGCATCCCGCGCGACGTGATTAAAGAGTATGAAAGCGTCTGGCCGTTTGGCTGGCTGGGGCTGCTGGCGGATACCCCGCCGGTGAATCCTGAGCTTATCTATGCGCACCATGAACGCGGATTCGTCCTTTGTAGTCAGCGCTCACTCACCCGCAGCCGGTACTATTTACAGGTACCGCTAAGCGACGACGTTGCCGCGTGGTCCGATGAACGCTTCTGGCAAGAGTTGAAGCGCCGCCTGCCGGATGAGCTGTCGACAAAGTTAGTGACTGGTCACTCACTTGAGAAAAGCATCGCGCCGCTGCGCAGCTACGTGGTGGAACCGATGCAGTACGGGCGGTTGTTCCTGGTGGGGGATGCGGCGCATATCGTGCCGCCGACCGGGGCAAAAGGGTTGAACCTGGCGGCCTCCGATGTGAACTATTTGTGGCGGATCCTGCGCGAGTATTATCACCGCGGCCGCGCCGATCTGCTGGCGAGCTACTCGCGTTTCGCGCTGGACCGGGTGTGGAAAGGCGAGCGCTTCAGCTGGTTCATGACCCGCCTGCTGCATGATTTCCCGCAGCAAAGCGAATTCGATAAAAAAATGCAGGCGGCCGATCGCCGCTATTATCTTGGTTCACGCGCCGGACTGACTACCATTGCGGAAAACTATGTCGGTCTACCGATGGCGCGTGTGGTATAGCGTTGAATATAGCAGGAGTCGTCATGCAGGCGGTAAATCGCGTTCCGGTGTTTAAATTGTATGGTGAAGAGCGCGACTGGCCGACGCCCGACCTGCTGCACTGCGAGTCAATCCTGCAGCGCAGCAGCCTGTATGAATGGCATATCCGTCGGCATCAGCATGCGGAGCTGGTCCAGTTACTCTATTTGCATAAAGGCAGGGCGGAAATCGAAATTGAAGGGACCACGCGCGTGATGACGGAATCATGCATTCAGGTGGTACCGGCGTTGTGTATCCATGGCTTTCGCTTTTCCCCGGGTACCGAGGGTTATGTTTTGTCGCTGGCGTTGCCGCTGCTCAGCCGCTTTGAAAACCAGTTTGGCCGCCAGCTTGATGTCCTCAGCCAGGCGCAGTGCGTGGCGGTTAAACGCTCCCGCGGGCATATTCGCGTCCTCTTTACGGCATTGTGTGAAGAGTATTGTGAAGATCGGGACGCGCGCGAAATGATGCTGCATTCGCTGTCAGGCACGCTACTGGTGTGGCTGAATCGCCAGTGTCTGCCGTCGACGCCGGCCGCGGAGGGGAAAGCCGAACGTAAGCGCAGCGTCATGCGTCATTTCTCCCGTCTTATTGAAAGTCATTATCGAGAACATCTGCCGCTGGCGGAGTATGCCCGCCAGGTAGGGCTTTCGGCGACGCATCTTAATTATTTATGCCGTGAATTTTATGGCTGCAGCGCTTTGGGGGTTTTACATCAAAGGTTGATGCTTGAGGCACGGCGTAATCTGCAATATACCACGATGACCGTGACGCAACTTTCTGATTATTTGGGTTTTTCCGATGTAACCTATTTTTCTCGCTTTTTCCGCCGCTATAGCGGTATGTCGCCCAAAGCATTCAGAGATGATATTAAATAAAGGCCGCCAGCCCAGGTTTTAATTTATTATTTCTAATGTTTGTTTTAATTTTTTCTAATTTAGTGCCGTTTATTATCTGTGTTAACGTTATTAATTGCTAACATCAGCAATTAATAGGTTACTCACCATATAAAGTTGGTTCAGAACGTCGGGCCGACACGTTCGCCAGGGACGAGAAAGATTCATCTGGCAAAATAACAGGGTGGTTGCCAGATCCCCCATCTGTTTATGCCAGCCGTGAATCTTCTACGGGAAGCGGAGGATTTATGTTACCAGCACAGGATAAGCACGGCATTATTATCAGCAAAATACCGGTCATGCAGTCCGGCTTAAAAGCCATTACCGGAGAATATCTTCCTGATTATGACTTCATTTATTGCCGCTCTCAGGAAGATCTTACGCTACTTCAGCTGCGGCGGACCAGGGTGGTTGTGGCCGATTTATCCGGTGAAATCATGCAGCTGCGGGAAGTTTGTGAGCACTACTGCTCCTTAATGGCCCGCTACCGGGATATTCATTGGGTTTATCTGATTGGACGTTCATGTGACACCCAGGCCAGGGAATTTTTAGCCTGCCCTGAAAGTACCCTCATTTCCGAGAGTGAACCGGTGGCGTGCGTCGGCGCCGCGATCCGCGCAGGTGAAGCCCCTGGCGCAAGCGTTAGCCAGGCCGTATTCGTCCCGCAGGCAGAGAGCGGTGGCCGCGTTCAGGAGACGGCGAGCGTTTTGACCCTCTCGGAACGTAAAGTTTTACGACTTCTGGCGAAAGGTTGGGGAATTAATCAGATCGCCTCGTTACTGAAAAAAAGTAATAAGACGGTCAGCGCGCAGAAGAATAGCGCGTTACGCCGTTTATCTCTGCGCAGTAATGCAGAAATGTACGCGTGGATGAATAGTGCGCAGGGAATGAAAGAGTTGAGTATATACTCAGCCTACGGAGAACAGCGGGAATGGGAAAAGAGAGCGCCACACGATATATTGCTGTTGTAGAACAATGTGTGATGACGGAAGTCGCGCTTCGCTATCTGTTAAACGCTGAAGTCGGCGCCAGTTATCGTATTCAGTTTTTTAAAGATGCTCAGTCATTAAAGCAAGTATTCAACGTTAAGAATATTTCTGCGGTTATTTTTTCCCTTTCCGGTCACCGTCAGCCGCGGCTGGAAAGCTTGCTTTTTCTTCATGAGATAGCCTGTTCTCATCCTGACGTGCGGCGAATTATTTTAGCTAACGATCGAGGGGAAGTTCGCTTAATTCACCAACTGACTCCCTCTTGCCTGCACGGCGTTTTAAATAAATCGGTCCGCCGGGAACTGTTGCAGGAACAGTTATTATCGCTTCTTGCGCCGCCGCCTGACGAGCCGTATATTTGTCAGCACCCGCAGCCGTGCGGCTACATACTGAGTCCCACTGAACATAGCATTCTTCGCTATATGACCTACGGTTATTCATTGTCCGAGATAGCGATTCAGCTCGATCGGAATATCAAAACCATCCGAGCCCATAAATGTAACGCCATGATCAAGCTGGGCGTCCGTTCTGATATCGGCCTGCTGAGCGCGGCCGATCTTCTGATGCATCTGTCGTTGAACGGAGAAAAAACGGCAGAGGTGGACTTCGCCTGATCTTGCCTGCGGTAGGCTACTGGCAAACGTCAATCCAGGTCGCATCGGTCAGCTGCACCATTCGGTCAGGAGAAATGCGTACCGCGCTATGGATCGCTCCCGCCGCAGGTAAAACTTCCGGGTACTGCTTCAGCGAAATATCACAATAGACGACCAGCGGGTTCTCCAGGCCGAAAGGGCAGACGCCGCCAACCGGGTGCCCGGTTAACATCACCACCTCATCGCTGCTGAGCATGCGCGCTTTCGCGCCAAACGCTTCCTTTAGTTTTTTATTATCCAGCCGCGCATCACCGCTGGCGACCACCAGGATGACCTGATCCTTCACTTTTAAAGACAGGGTCTTGGCGATTTGCCCAGGCTCAACCCGATGTGCCGCGGCAGCGAGCGCAACGGTAGCCGTACTTTGATTGAGTTCGATGATTTCGATATCGGGGGCATGCTCGGCAAAAAACTGCCGCACGGACTGCAGACTCATTGGGATCTCCTGATTAGTGTCCATTTAAATCTGTCATAAGCCTGGCGGAGTGTAAATATTGGCGGCGGATAATCCGGAATTTTTCTAATTTGTGGATCTTCTTCACAATCACCGCAACCGGTTACTGTAACCGGTTGCTGTTATGCGCGCTCAGAGGAATACTGAATGGGTAACTTCCCTGTACCACTCATAACAAAAGAGCCGTGTATGAATCGTACTGACTTGAGCAGTATAGCGAACAGGATAGCCAGCGTGTTTATCCGCTCACAGAACTTATTTCATCACAACGGCAGGATAATCGTTGTTGGGCCTGTGTCTAAAGCCTGTCAGGAGGGCTGCTATGTCTGCTAACCATGCTGCGTTTAATCTGATATTTCGCTTTGTAGAAAATTATATTAGCCCTGTTGCCGGGCGTATCTCGTCGCAGCGCCACGTGATGGCTATTCGTGACGGCTTTATTTCGGCAATGCCGTTTATGATCGTCGGTTCATTCCTGCTGGTCTTTGCTTACCCGCCGTTTTCGCCGGATACCACCTGGGGATTTGCTCGCGCCTGGCTGGATTTGGCTAAAGAGTTTGAAGGGCGAATTTTGACGCCGTTCGATATGACAATGGGCATCATGTCGATTTATATCTGCGCCGCGATCGCTTATAACCTCGGCAAACATTACGAGAAGCCCAACCAGCTCGATCCATTTATGTGCAGCATGCTGTCAATCATGGCCTTTCTGCTGGTGGCGGCACCGAAAACGAACGGCAATTTGCCGGTCGATAGCCTGGGGGGGACGGGGATCTTTACCGCGATCCTCGTGGCGGTGTATTGCGTTGAAATGATGCGTTTCCTGAAGGCACATAATATCGGCATTCGCCTGCCGGATCAGGTGCCGCCGATGATCAAAAACTCCTTCGACCTGCTGATTCCGGTACTGGTGGTCGTCCTGACCCTGTATCCGCTGAGCCTGTTTATTCAGCACCATTTTGACATGCTTATTCCGCAGGCCATCATGGCGATCTTTAAACCGCTGGTCTCTGCTGCTGACTCCTTACCGGCGATTTTGCTGGCGGTATTGATCGGCCACCTGCTGTGGTTTGCCGGGATTCACGGCGCGGCCATTGTTTCCGGCATGCTGCAGATGTTCTGGCTGACTAACCTCGGGATGAACCAGCAGGCGCTGGCGCAGAGTGCCCCCCTCCCGCATATCTTTATGGAGGCGTTCTGGACATTCTTTATTGTGATCGGGGGGTCCGGCGCCACCATGGGGCTGGTCATCTGCTACCTGCGTAGCCGTTCGGCGCACCTGCGTTCTATCGGTCGCCTGAGCGTGGTGCCGAGTATGTTTAATATTAACGAACCGGTGATCTTCGGGACGCCGATCGTCATGAACCCGGTATTCTTTATTCCGTTCCTGCTGGCGCCGATGGTTAACGCCGTCCTGGCCTGGGCGGCGATGAAGCTGGATCTGATTGGGCGGGTTATTTCCGTCGTGCCGTGGACGGCGCCGGCGCCGATTGGCGCCGCCTGGGCTCTGGGGTGGGATTTCCGCGCGGCGATACTGGTGATTATCCTCGCCTGCGTCTCAGCGATTATCTACTTCCCGTTCTTTAAGGTGTATGAGAAACAGCTGCTGGCGCAGGAGGCTGAAGAGGCCCAGCGCGTGGAAGAAGAAAACCAGCAGACGGCATAAGAAAACCGACGGGCGGCCCGATCGCCGCCCGTAGCCGGAGATTATTTCAGCGTGCAGTCCCCGCACTGCTGAACGTCGGGCAGGCGGTTACGCTGGCAGCAGGTACGCCGCACCAGCAGCCCTTCACGTAAAATGACCGTCCGCCACAGCGGATTGTCCTCGCCATCAGCGAACTGCTTTGCAAAGAAACAGTGCTGACGCAGGGCGGCAACCTGTTCATCGCCCAGCAGCGCTTTCATCTCACCCAGATACCAGTTAATCAGATAGCCGGTATTGCTCCAGATAAGCTTGCCATTGATATTGCCGGTCGCTTCCAGCGCCGTAACAACCGGCTGCAGCGCGCGGGTCACCAGGGTTTCCATACGCGCTTGCGGCGAGTGCCGGCGGGCGGCGGGATCCGCATGGACATCAATCCAGAAACAGGCCGCGCGGCCCGTCTCGTGAAATTCTACGTGGAAATGTTCCGGCGCCAGGCTAATGGCATTCTCTTCACTAAGCAGCGCCAGCATCAGCGGCGGCACCAGCAGACCGATGTACCATTGCGCCCACAGTGAAATCAGCGGCTTCTGTTCACGTAGGGCCGTAGGCTGGTTGCGATAGATATGATCGGAATAGGTCGCCAGCAGCGAGCTGAGCGCCGTGGGCTCAGACCACTCCGCCAGCGTGAGTGCGCAATGGGGGGCTTCTTCATCCAGACGGAGAAAATCCAGCAGATGCGGGCGTAGCGCGGAGATCTTTTCCCGGATGGCATTCGCCAACGCATATTCAGCCGGCGGCAGCGGAGTCTGCCAGATAATGTCGTTGCTGAATGGAATGGAACGGTAAGCCATCAGATCGCCAGATACAAATCTTAATGAGAATGATTAGTGATACTAGTAAGTTGTCAGGGCAATGGCAAGGGATTTGTTAGCGTCTTGCTGCCAGTGCAGCGGTGGGGGTTCAGCTGGCAAGAATAATGTTACGTCCGAGATTTTTCGCTTCGTAGAGCGCGGTATCGGCTCTTTTCAGCGCGCTGTCGATGTCGGAATCCGTCAGCGGCGTCATGCCAATGCTGATGGTGACGTTGGTGGCGACGCTCTCATTAAACATATGGGGGATTTTCAAATCGTAAACCTGCTGGCGGATGCGCTCTGCGGCCAGAGAGGCGGTTTCCGCCGTGCTGTTGGTCAGCAGCACCATAAACTCTTCACCGCCAAAGCGAGCGACGATATCGCGTGAGCGCACGGCATTGCGAATCGCTGCCGAGACCTGAATCAGCGCCTGATCGCCCATCATATGCCCGTAGTGGTCGTTGTAGGCTTTAAAATGGTCGATATCCAGCAGCAGGACATGATGGTCATTACCGCTCACCGCCAGAATGGTATCCAGTCGGTTTTGTAACCCGCGACGGTTATACAGGCCGGTAAGGGGGTCGAGCATGCTGAGATCGTTGAGGGTGTTACGTTCCTGCAATAGCTTATCCATTAGCCCCTGGGTGAATGCGTCGCTACGTTTTTGAACGATGCTCTGCAGCGTTATGCCAGCAAGGGGCAGAGCCAGGCAGTAGGACATCCGTAGCCACTGTTCGCCTTCCGCCAGGATCAGGCAGGCGATAAAGGTGGGCAGCGAGTGCAGCGTAAAAGCAATGATATTATTGGGAAAGGCGATAGCGCCAATAAACAATATGCTTAATAAGGCAATAACCAGAAAGTTAAAATGCGGCGGCGCCAGCATGAAAGCCTTTTCGGTAATATGCCAGGCCCACAGTACGCCGAAGATTAGAGAAATAAGCGCAATATTGATTTTGTGGCGGGAGAACTTCCAGTGCCATAACGCTAAGGCCGTGCTGAGAAGCACGAGCAGGGTACAGGGCAGGGTAAAACTGGCGGTGTTAAACAGCGGGCTGACCAGCGATAAAAACGCCGAAATGAAATTCAGCAGTAGAAAAAGCCGTAAGGAATACTGATATTTTTTTTGGTAATGCTTTTGCCAGGATTGTGCAGTCATATTGAGGATGTCGTTATTAGTCATTAAATTTCAAAATGATGGCTGCCAAAAATGGACGATGAAAAGCAATAACCTTATTACGGTTTTAACGAAATGATCAAATAATTTAATGCATTAGTGCCGTCCGCTTAATTTATCACCTTCATGAATATATGTCATTAGCGCGAACGTAAAGAACCGCACATCCTGCCGTACAGAACATGACAAATGATAAACATTATCATATGATATTGGTTATCATTATCGTTTTGAGAGGTGAAAACATGTTGCAGCGAACTTTAGGCAGTGGATGGGGTGTGCTACTTCCTGGCGTATTGATTGCTGTTCTGGGGTTTGCCGATCTGTCGGTGGAGGCCTGGCGTGGGCTGGTGACGGTCGGAATGCTGATGTCGGCATTAATGATCTGGCACCGACAATTGCGCCATTTCGTGTTGCTGCCGTCTTGCGTCGCGTTGATCAGTGGGATAATGCTGATGACGTTGAATTTAAAGCTGATGGGATAATGCAAGAGAAGGGTAAGAATATTGGTGCGAGGGGGGGGACTTGAACCCCCACGTCCGTAAGGACACTAACACCTGAAGCTAGCGCGTCTACCAATTCCGCCACCTTCGCACAGTATTCTTAATTTTGATATCGCCTCGTTGGTGCGAGGGGGGGGACTTGAACCCCCACGTCCGTAAGAACACTAACACCTGAAGCTAGCGCGTCTACCAATTCCGCCACCTTCGCACAGTGCGAGCGATATCTGCGTGGTTTATGGTGCGAGGGGGGGGACTTGAACCCCCACGTCCGTAAGGACACTAACACCTGAAGCTAGCGCGTCTACCAATTCCGCCACCTTCGCATACCATCGATACTGATAAAAGTATCGTTACCACGGAGGCGCATTCTAGTGGTTTTCAGCTATTCGTCAATAGTTAATTGTATCGCTTGAATTGATTGTTGCAAAAATGGCCGAATACGGGGGTAAAACCGGCGACGTGGCTGGCCCGTCGCCGGAGAGGGGAAGCGTTATTTTTTCGCCTGACGGGTCATCACGGTCCGGTAGACCTTAAAGCGGCCGGTCTGGGCGATCACTTCATGGAAGCCGAAGATTTCATCCAGCACATCCGGATATGGCAGGAAGGCGTTGGCGACAATGCGCAGCTCTCCGCCGCTGTTCAGGTGACGTACCGCACCGCGTATCAGGGTTTGCGCGGCTTCCTGGCTGGTCTGCAGGCCATCGTGGAACGGCGGGTTGGAGATAATCATGTCGAAACGACCGTTCACTTCGGAGAACACGTTGCTGGCGAAGACTTCGCCTTCAATGCCGTTTGCGGCGAGCGTCGCGCGGCTGGCTTCGACCGCTGGCGCGCTGACGTCACACAGCGTTAAGCGCACCTTCGGCGAATGGCTGGCCAGCACGGTCGCCAGCACCCCTGCGCCGCAGCCGACATCAAGCACTTTCCCTTTGGTGTGCGGGGTCAGGGTGGAGAGTAACAGCTGGCTGCCGATATCCAGCCCATCGCGGCTGAATACGCCAGGCAGGGTCTTAATCGTCAGATTTTCCAGCGGGTATTCGCCCCAGAACTGCTGCGGATCGAAGCCCGGCTGTTTTTCCAGACGCCCGTGATACAGCCCGCAGCGGCGCGCGCTGTCCACTTTGCTCAGGGGGACATATTCGGCGAGTATCTGCTCGCCGCTGCGCACGCCGCTGCGGTTTTCGCCGACGACGAAAACATCGCTGCCCACCGGCAGCAGCGAAAGCAGGTTCATCAACTGAAACTGTGCTTCCGGCTTGTTCTTCGGCCAGTAGTAAATCAGCGTATCGCAATCGGCGACGTCGCTGGCTTCAGCCACCAGGCTGAAACGGACGTTATCGCCCATCTGGCGGTTCAGGACCTGCCAGTGGTGAAACTGCTGGGTATGGGCGCGGCTGGCTGCAGTGTCCAGGCGTGCTGGCAGGTCATCCTGCAGGTCACCGGCAAACAGAACGCGTGCGGGTTCGAAATCATCACTGTGGCGCAGCAAGACTTCACTTGCCGGGGTAAAAGCAGACATGAAACACTCCTTCATTAAGACTGGCGCCGATTATACACGTTATCCTTGAGGCTGCCTCTTTGTTGGCGCTATTGGCGCTGTCGGACGCCATATTGCCTGATGGCCGCGACGACGTGCGGCGTTGCTGCGCAATGTATGGAGTTTGTTGGCGCAGATACCACGGATTTGCTATATTGCGCGCTTGA
This sequence comes from Klebsiella sp. NPDC088457, assembly GCF_044900465.1. Taxonomy (NCBI): domain Bacteria; kingdom Pseudomonadati; phylum Pseudomonadota; class Gammaproteobacteria; order Enterobacterales; family Enterobacteriaceae; genus Klebsiella; species Klebsiella sp. NPDC088457. Next base: position 66,798 of record NZ_JBJDNH010000013.1, read on the forward strand.
TTAACAGGAGTGTTTCGCTATGACTTCCCGACGAGACTGGCAATTACAGCAGCTGGGTATTACCCAGTGGTCGCTGCGTCGCCCCGGGGCGTTGCAGGGCGAAATCGCTATCTCGCTTCCCGGGCATATTCGTTTGCTGATGGTGGCGGAAAACCCGCCGTCGCTAACTGAACCGCTAATCAGCGATATTTTACGCGCGCTGGCGCTGACGCCGGATCAGGTGCTGCAGTTGACGCCGGATCGCGTGGCGATGTTGCCGCAGGATAGCCGCTGCAACAGCTGGCTGCTGGGCACTGACACACCGTTACTGCTGGCGGGCGCCCAGGTCTCAACGCCCGCTTTTGATGAACTCCAGACCAGCGCGTCTGCCCGAATGGCGCTCTGGCAACAAATCTGCGCACATGAACACGATTTCTACCCTCAACACGGCTGATTTGCCCCGTGCCTGGCAAATAGAACAACGCGCCCACGCTTTTCCGTGGAGTGAACACACCTTTGCCAGCAATCAGGGCGAACGCTACCTGAATCTTCAGCTGGCGGTCGATGGGGTGATGGCGGCATTCGCGATTACGCAAATTGTGCTGGACGAGGCGACCCTGTTCAACATCGCCGTCGATCCGGCTTTTCAGCGACGCGGCCTTGGGCGCGCGCTGCTGGAACGGGTGATTGATGAAGTCGAAAAGCGCGGCGTCGTGACGCTGTGGCTGGAGGTGCGCGCGTCTAACGCCGCCGCTATCGCCCTCTATGAAAGTTTAGGCTTTAACGAGGCAACCCTTCGCCGCAACTATTATCCCACGGCCGACGGGCGTGAGGATGCGATCGTCATGGCGCTGCCGATAAGTATGTAACAGCCTGGCGCGGTAGGGTTTTTTATGGGTAAGTCGGAGCCGGTGGCGTTCAGACTTGCTGCAACAACTATGCCTACGGGGTGGGCAACGACAAGGTGATACGATGAAGTGGGACTGGATTTTCTTTGATGCCGACGAAACGCTGTTTACGTTTGACTCTTTTACCGGTTTACAGCGCATGTTTCTCGACTATAGCGTGACCTTTACCGCCGAAGATTTTCAGGACTATCAGGCCGTGAATAAGCCGCTGTGGGTGGATTACCAGAACGGCGCTATCACCGCTTTGCAGCTACAGCATCAGCGTTTTGATAGCTGGGCCGAACGCCTCAGCGTGCCGCCGGGCGAGCTCAACGACGCGTTCATGAACGCCATGGCTGAGATTTGCGCCCCGCTGCCGGGGGCGGTATCGCTGCTGAACGCGCTGCAGGGCAAGGTCAAGATGGGCATCATCACCAACGGATTTACGTCGTTACAGCAGATCCGGCTGGAGCGCACCGGGCTGCGCGATCACTTTGATTTACTGATTATTTCTGAAGAAGTGGGCGTGGCGAAGCCGGATGCGCGCATTTTTGATTACGCGCTGGCGCAGGCGGGCCACCCCGAACGTTCCCGCGTGCTGATGGTGGGAGATACGGCGGAGTCCGATATTCGCGGCGGTGTGAACGCGGGCCTCGCGACCTGCTGGCTGAATGCCCATCAGCGCGAACTGCCTGCGGACCTCCAGCCGGACTGGACGGTGGCCTCTTTAAGCGAACTGGAGCAGCTCCTGTGTAAACACTGATTGCCTCCCCCCTATTGATGGGTAAAATAGCCGCAATTTTTCGTATTCAACATGCGTGGCCGGTTGCCGCGTTTACTAAGAAGATTGAATTATGACGTTGTCTCCTTATCTGCAAGAGGTGGCTAAGCGCCGCACTTTTGCCATTATTTCTCACCCGGATGCCGGTAAAACCACCATCACCGAAAAGGTGCTGCTGTTCGGACAGGCGATTCAGACCGCCGGCAGCGTAAAAGGCCGCGGCTCCAGCCAGCATGCAAAATCTGACTGGATGGAGATGGAAAAGCAGCGTGGTATCTCCATTACCACCTCGGTGATGCAGTTCCCGTATCACGGTAGCCTGGTTAACCTGCTGGACACCCCGGGCCACGAAGACTTCTCCGAAGATACTTACCGTACGCTGACGGCGGTGGACTGCTGCCTGATGGTGATCGATGCGGCAAAAGGCGTTGAAGATCGTACCCGTAAGCTGATGGAAGTGACCCGTCTGCGCGATACGCCGATCCTGACCTTTATGAACAAGCTCGACCGTGATATCCGCGATCCGATGGAGCTGCTGGATGAAGTGGAAAACGAGCTGAAAATCGGCTGCGCGCCGATCACCTGGCCGATTGGCTGCGGTAAACTGTTTAAGGGCGTATACCATCTGTATAAAGATGAAACCTACCTGTATCAGACCGGCAAGGGCCACACCATCCAGGAAGTGCGGATCGTTAAAGGACTGAACAACCCGGATCTCGATCGGGCGGTGGGCGAAGATCTGGCCCAGCAGCTGCGCGATGAGCTGGAGCTGGTGCAGGGCGCCTCGAACGAATTTGATAAAGAGCTGTTCCTCGCAGGCGAAATTACCCCGGTCTTCTTCGGTACCGCATTGGGTAACTTCGGCGTCGATCATATGCTGGACGGCCTGGTTGAGTGGGCGCCCGCGCCGATGCCGCGTAAAACGGATACCCGTGAAGTGACGGCGGCAGAAGACAAGTTCACCGGCTTCGTCTTTAAAATTCAGGCCAACATGGACCCGAAACACCGCGACCGCGTGGCCTTTATGCGCGTGGTGTCCGGTAAATATGAGAAGGGCATGAAGCTGCGCCAGGTGCGTATCGGTAAAGATGTGGTTATTTCCGACGCGCTGACCTTTATGGCCGGCGACCGCTCGCACGTTGAAGAGGCTTATCCGGGCGATATCATCGGGTTGCACAACCACGGAACCATTCAGATTGGCGATACTTTCACCCAGGGCGAAATGATGAAGTTCACCGGTATCCCGAACTTCGCACCGGAGCTGTTCCGTCGTATTCGTCTTAAGGATCCGCTGAAACAGAAACAGCTGCTGAAAGGGCTGGTTCAGCTCTCCGAAGAGGGGGCGGTGCAGGTCTTCCGTCCGATCGCCAATAACGATCTGATTGTCGGCGCCGTCGGTGTGCTGCAGTTTGACGTGGTTGTTGCCCGCCTGAAGAGCGAATACAACGTTGAAGCGATTTACGAATCGGTGAACGTGGCGACCGCGCGTTGGGTGGAATCAACCGACGTGAAAAAGTTTGAGGAGTTTAAGCGTAAAAACGAAATTCAGCTGGCCCTCGATGGCGGTGATAATTTGACCTATATCGCCCCTACGATGGTTAACCTGAATCTGACGCAGGAACGTTATCCTGAAGTGTTGTTCCGCAAAACTCGCGAGCACTAATCCCTTCCGGAGCGCGGCTCGCGCTGCGCTCCACGCTTTTTTTACCTGTTCCTGGCATTGTAGAAAGTTCTTAAATATCCCCGCCATACTGATTTTTTGTGCATATTTCCCGTCTGCTTCATCGCCTTCTACTATATTTAATAAGTAATTTTTAAAATTCTGGCTTAATAAGCTACTTATTTTGTTTTACCGAAACAGAAATAACGAGGGCATAACGATGACAAGACTAAAGAATGCCGGGACGTTGCTGGCTCTCTTCTTAGGCTCGGCCATGATAAGCGCCTCGGCATATGCAGATAACTCGACGACGGATAGCGCAAAGTCTGTTGCCAATAGCGCGGGTCAGGCTGTCGATAGCTCACTGAACAAGGTCGGCGATTTTATGGACGATAGCACCATCACCGCCAGGGTGAAAGCGGCGCTGATCGACGATAAAAGTATCAGCAGCACCGATATCTCAGTGAAAACGGAGAATAAAGCGGTCACGCTGAGCGGCTCTGTGGACAGCAAGGCGCAGCAGGAGCAGGCGGTTAAGGTGGCGAAAGAGGTTAAAGGCGTCGCTTCCGTTGATGACAAGCTTAGCGTGCTGGAAAAAGAGCCGTCGGCAAGTCTGAAGGGCTATGCGGGAGACACCGCTGTGACCAGTGAAATCAAAGCCAAACTGTTGGCGGATGATATCGTCCCGTCGCGAAAAGTCACCGTTGAAACCAGCGCCGGAACCGTGCGTCTCTCCGGTACCGTTGACTCTCGCCAGCAGGCGGAGCGAGCGGGCGATATTGCGAAAGCCGTTTCGGGCGTGAAACGCGTCGAAAATAATCTCAGCGTTAAATAATTCCATTCATTCTTATTTATTGCCGTTAATAAGAGCACGACAGGGTTGGTGTATGCGCAGCCTGAGCGCGCAGAAAAGCGACCGTTATCCACTATGGTAAGGAGAGCATTATGTTTCGATGGGGCATTATTTTTCTGGTCATCGCCTTAATTGCCGCAGCTTTAGGATTTGGTAGCCTGGCGGGTACCGCGGCTTGGGCGGCGAAAATTGTCTTTGTGGTCGGTATCATTCTGTTCCTGGTCAGTCTGTTCACCGGGCGCCGGCGCCCATAGCGGCCGTTTTAACCCCGGCCTAAGTCGCCAAAAACGCATTCAAGACATACAGTTTTACATAAAGCCAGTCCTTGTGACTGGCTTTCGCCGTTTCAGGGGTATAAAAATGACGTTACATTGTTGTAATAGAATAAACAGAACAGGAAAGCAGGGTGGGGCAGCGAATTCCCGTAACGTTAGGCAATATTGCGCCGTTATCAGTGAAGCCGTTTGAACCGGGCAGGTTAGGCCTGGTGTGCGAAGGCGGCGGTCAGCGAGGGATTTTTACCGCCGGGGTGCTGGATGAGTTTATGCGCGCCGGATTCAACCCTTTCGACATTATGCTCGGAACATCTGCCGGGGCGCAGAACCTGTCGGCGTATATGTGTAACCAGCAGGGCTATGCGCGTAAGGTCATCACCCGCTACACCACCGCCCGCGAATTTTTCGATCCCATGCGCTTTGTCCGCGGCGGCAACCTGATCGACCTCGACTGGCTGGTGGCGACGACATCGCAAAAAATGCCGCTGGCGATGAGCTATGCGGAGGAGCGCTTCGCCCAAGGGAAAGAGCTGTGGATGTGCGCCTGCCGCGGCGATGACTATACGCCAAACTACTTTTCCCCCACGCAAAATACCTGGCTTGATCTGATCCGCGCCTCGAGCGCGATTCCCGGTTTTTATCGCAGCGGCGTCATGCTGGACGGCATCAGCTATCTGGACGGCGGCGTCAGCGATGCGATTCCCGTTCAGGAGGCGGCCAAACGCGGGGCACAGACTATCGTGGTGATCCGCACGGTGCCCTCGCAGATGTACTATACCCCGCAGTGGTTTAAGCGAATGGAGCGCTGGCTGGGCGAAAGCAGTCTGCAGCCGTTTGTGAATCTGGTACAACACCATGAAGCCACCTACCGCGCCACTCAGCAGTTTATTGAGAAGCCGCCGGGTAAGCTGCGGATCCTCGAAATTTTTCCCCAGAAACCGCTGAAAAGCATGGCCCTGGGGAGTCGTCTACCGGCGCTGCTGGAAGACTATAAAACCGGCCGTCAGTGCGGGCGCTACTTTCTGGCGACGGTCGGGAAGCTGCTTGCCGATCGTCCGCCATTGCTGCGCCATATGCCGCGGGTTGTGCAACCGACTGCGGTGGTGGTCCCGCCGGCGTCTGTCGCCAATGACGCGCATCAGGCAACCTTCGTCGCCGCCCCACAGGCCAATGATGCCAGCTTTGATAACGAGGATCTGGCATGACGCTGCAGTTTATTGATACTCATTGCCATTTTGATTTTCCGCCGTTCGCCGGTCACGAAACAGAGAGTCTTGCCCGGGCCACGGCAGCGGGCGTGATGCAAATTATTGTTCCGGCAATTGCGGCGGAACATTTCCCCCGGGTGCTGGCGCTGGCGGAACAGCACGATGCCTTGTACGCCGCCGTAGGCTTGCACCCTATTGCGATTGAACGCCACGATGAACGCAGTCTTGAACAGCTTGAAGCCTGCCTGCAGCAGCGCGGGCGAAAGCTGGTGGCGGTGGGGGAGATCGGTCTCGATCTCTATCGTGAAGATCCGCAGTTTGAGCGCCAGCAGGCGGTGCTGGAGGCGCAGCTGCGGCTGGCAAAACGCTACGACCTGCCGGTGATTCTTCATTCCCGACGCACGCACGATAAGCTGGCGATGCTGCTGAAACGACATGCGCTGCCCAGAACCGGCGTGGTACACGGCTTTGCCGGCAGTCTGCAGCAGGCGGAGCGTTTTGTGCAGTCGGGCTATAAAATCGGCGTGGGTGGCACCATCACCTATCCGCGGGCCAGTAAGAGCCGTGAGGTGATGGCGCGTCTGCCGCTGTCGGCGCTGCTGCTGGAAACGGATGCCCCGGATATGCCGCTCAATGGCTTTCAGGGGCAACCTAATCGGCCGGAACAGGCGGCGCGCGTCTTTGCCACCCTGTGTGAACTGCGCGAGGAACCGGCTGACGTTATTGCTAACGCCCTGATGAATAATACAAAAGAATTGTTCTACGCAATGTGAGGGGCCAGGGAGTCTTCCCGCCTTCGCAGCCCATTGTTTTGTTTTCGCGCGACGCGTCACGGGCGAAAAGAGCGATTGCCGTATTCCTTTCGATTCCGCACCGCATCAGATCTATCGCTGCTTTTCTTCCTGATGTGATAATTCCATCATTCCTTGCTTTTAAATAAACCCCTTTATTTTCATGCAATAGACGGGTATTAAGCCGTTATCAGCACAAATGTCATCCGTTTTTGTCGAGAGTGAGCGTTAGTTTATGTTATAATAATAACATCCTCTCGCGGTAAGCCATTTTGATTATGCTTAAAGATAGTCGGGCCGGGAGAAGGTCGGTACTGAACCATTTTTAGTGACAATAATCACATTATTATAATGCAAATTAGCAATTGGTTTTCATTAACTGTGATGGATGTCGAAGTGTGGCTGCGAGGTGATGTTACAATAATCACAGACTCGCAAGGTGAAACAAACTATTGAACCGGCAATAAGCCGTCGGAGTATGAAATGACTGATTTATCTGCAAGCAGCCTGCGCGCGTTGAAACTGATGGACCTGACCACGCTGAATGACGATGACACCAATGAGAAGGTGATCGCGCTGTGCCATCAGGCGCAAACGCCGGTAGGCAATACCGCGGCTATCTGCATCTATCCGCGCTTTATCCCGATCGCTCGCAAAACGCTGAACGCGCAGGGCACCCCGGACATCCGTATCGCCACGGTAACCAACTTCCCGCACGGTAACGATGATATCGATATCGCGCTGGCGGAAACCCGCGCGGCGATTGCCTACGGCGCGGATGAAGTTGACGTGGTATTCCCGTACCGCGCGCTGATCGCCGGCAACGAACAGGTCGGCTTCGATCTGGTAAAAGCCTGCAAGGAAGCCTGTGCGGCGGCCAACGTACTGCTTAAAGTGATCATCGAAACCGGTGAGCTGAAAGAAGAAGCATTAATCCGTAAAGCGTCTGAAATCTCTATCAAAGCAGGCGCGGATTTCATCAAAACCTCTACCGGTAAAGTACCGGTGAACGCGACGCCGGAAAGTGCGCGCATCATGCTGGAAGTGATCCGCGATATGGGCGTGCAGAAAACCGTCGGCTTTAAGCCCGCGGGCGGCGTACGTAGCGCCGAAGACGCCCGGCAGTTTCTGGCGATTGCCGATGAACTGTTTGGCGCTGACTGGGCGGACTCTCGCCACTATCGTTTTGGCGCATCCAGCCTGCTGGCCAGCCTGCTGAAAGCGTTGGGTCACGGCGACGGTAAGATCGCCAGCAGCTACTAAGGCGTAAATGTCGCCCGGACGAGGCGCGGCAGCGCCGACTCCTGGGTCTCCCCGGCGTCGCTGCGCTCGGCCGGACGACAGGATCTTAGCGCGGGCGCAGAGAACGCCGCCCGCCAAAACTGACCTTATTCCTCAGGGGGTTACCTTGTTTCTCGCACAAGAAATTATTCGAAAAAAACGTGATGGTCACGCGCTGAGCGATGATGAAATTCGCTTTTTCATCAACGGGATTCGCGATAACACCGTTTCCGAAGGGCAGATCGCCGCGCTGGCGATGACCATCTTTTTCCACGATATGTCGATGCCGGAACGCGTTTCGCTGACCATGGCGATGCGGGATTCAGGAACCGTTCTGGACTGGAAAAGCCTTAACCTTAACGGCCCAATTGTCGATAAGCACTCTACCGGCGGGGTTGGCGATGTGACGTCGCTGATGCTTGGCCCGATGGTTGCCGCCTGCGGCGGCTATGTGCCGATGATCTCCGGGCGCGGCCTCGGCCATACCGGCGGTACCCTCGACAAACTGGAAGCCATTCCGGGCTTTGATATCTTCCCGGACGACAGCCGTTTCCGCGAAATTATTCAGGATGTTGGCGTGGCCATCATCGGGCAGACCAGCTCGCTGGCTCCTGCCGACAAACGTTTCTATGCCACCCGCGATATTACCGCGACGGTGGACTCCATCCCGCTGATCACCGCGTCGATTCTGGCGAAAAAACTGGCGGAAGGTCTCGATGCGCTGGTGATGGATGTGAAAGTAGGTAGCGGCGCCTTTATGCCGACCTATGAACTCTCTGCTGCGCTGGCCGAAGCGATCGTTGGCGTCTCCAACGGCGCAGGGGTGCGCACGACCGCGCTGCTGACCGATATGAACCAGGTTCTGGCCTCCAGCGCCGGCAATGCCGTCGAGGTCCGTGAAGCGGTACAGTTCCTGACCGGTGAATATCGTAATCCGCGTCTGTTTGATGTGACCATGGCGCTGTGCGTCGAGATGCTGATTTCCGGCAGGCTGGCTCAGGACGACGCTGAGGCGCGGGCGAAGCTGCAGGCGGTGCTGGATAACGGCAAAGCGGCGGAAGTCTTTGGCCGGATGGTGGCCGCGCAGAAGGGCCCGCGTGATTTCATTGAAAACTACGATAACTATCTGCCTGCCGCCATGCTGAGCAAAGCGGTCTACGCGGATGGTGAAGGCTTTGTCAGCGAAATGGACACCCGTGCGCTGGGTATGGCGGTGGTGTCGATGGGCGGCGGCCGTCGCCAGGCGTCCGACCCGATTGATTATAGCGTTGGCTTTACCGATATGGTTCGCCAGGGCGATAGCGTTGACGGGCAGCGACCGCTGGCGGTGATTCACGCCAAAGACGAAACCAGCTGGCAGGACGCCGCCAAAGCCGTCAAAGCGGCAATTAAACTGGACGATAAGGCACCGAAAGAAAACCCGACGGTCTATCGCCGAATCACCGAATAACGGTATACTGATCTGATCGCTTTTTTGCAGCGCAAAAGGTACGGAGAATAATATGAAACGTGCATTTATTATGGTGCTGGACTCCTTCGGCATCGGTGCGACTGAAGATGCCGCTCGTTTTGGCGACGTCGGCTCAGACACTCTGGGACACATTGCTGAAGCCTGTGCCAAAGGGGAAGCTGACAATGGCCGTCAAGGCCCGCTGAATTTGCCAAACCTGACTCGTCTGGGTCTGGCGAAAGCGCATGAAGGTTCTACTGGCTTCATTCCGGCAGGAATGGATGGAAACGCGGAAATCGTCGGCGCCTATGCATGGGCGCACGAACTCTCTTCCGGTAAAGATACGCCGTCTGGGCACTGGGAAATCGCCGGCGTGCCGGTGCTGTTTGACTGGGGCTATTTCTCTGACCATGAAAACAGCTTCCCGCAGGAGCTACTGGACAAACTGGTTAAGCGCGCAAACCTGCCGGGCTACCTCGGCAACTGCCACTCTTCTGGTACCGTGATTCTGGATCAGCTGGGCGAAGAGCATATGAAAACCGGCAAGCCGATTTTCTACACCTCTGCTGACTCGGTGTTCCAGATTGCCTGCCATGAAGAGACCTACGGTCTGGATAAGCTGTATGAGCTGTGCGAAATCGCGCGCGAAGAGCTGACCGAAGGCGGGTACAACATCGGCCGCGTGATTGCGCGTCCGTTTATCGGTGACAAGGCGGGTAACTTCCAGCGTACCGGTAACCGCCATGACCTGGCCGTCGAGCCGCCTGCCGCCACCGTGCTGCAGAAGCTGGTGGACGAGAAGGGCGGTCAGGTGGTTTCCGTGGGCAAAATCGCCGACATCTACGCCAACTGTGGAATCACTAAAAAAGTGAAAGCCACCGGTCTGGATGCGCTGTTTGACGCCACCATTAAAGAGATGAAAGAAGCCGGTGACGAGACTATCGTCTTTACCAACTTCGTCGACTTTGACTCCTCATGGGGCCACCGTCGCGACGTGGCGGGCTACGCCGCGGGCCTGGAGCTGTTCGACCGCCGTCTGCCTGAGCTGATGGCGCTGGTCGGTGAAGACGATATTCTGATCCTCACCGCCGACCACGGCTGCGACCCGACCTGGACCGGTACCGACCATACCCGTGAGCATATCCCGGTTCTGGTTTACGGTCCGAAGGTTAAACCGGGTTCACTTGGCCACCGCGAAACCTTCGCCGACATCGGTCAGACCCTGGCGAAGTACTTCGGTACCTCTGATATGGAATATGGCAAAGCCATGTTCTGATGGATTTGGGCGGGGACTTCCCGCCCATTATGCAGACAAAAAATAAAAGGATAAAACGATGGCAACTCCACACATTAACGCCGAGATGGGTGATTTCGCTGACGTCGTGCTGATGCCGGGCGACCCGCTGCGTGCGAAGCATATTGCCGAAACTTTCCTCGAAGATGTGCGCGAAGTGAACAACGTGCGCGGCATGCTGGGCTTCACCGGTACCTATAAAGGCCGCAAAATCTCCGTGATGGGCCACGGTATGGGTATCCCCTCCTGCTCCATCTATACCAAAGAGCTGATCACCGATTTTGGTGTGAAGAAGATCATTCGCGTGGGTTCCTGCGGCGCGGTACGCGCTGATGTGAAACTGCGTGACGTGGTGATCGGTATGGGCGCGTGCACCGACTCTAAAGTAAACCGTCTGCGTTTTAAGGACCATGACTTTGCGGCGATTGCTGACTTCGGCATGGTGCGTAACGCCGTTGACGCCGCGAAAGCGCTGGGCGTAGACGCCCGCGTGGGTAACATTTTCTCCGCCGACCTGTTCTACACGCCGGACCCGTCAATGTTCGACGTCATGGAAAAATACGGCATCCTGGGCGTGGAAATGGAAGCGGCCGGTATCTACGGCGTGGCGGCGGAGTTCGGGGCGAAAGCGCTGACTATCTGCACCGTCTCTGACCATATCCGTACGCACGAGCAGACTACCGCTGCCGAGCGTCAGACCACCTTCAACGATATGATCAAAATCGCCCTCGAATCTGTTCTGCTCGGCGATCAAGAGTAAGACGAACGGCTCTCCCCGATTTGGGGAGGGCCGCGGTTTCCCGCTAAGGCGCTCACGCCGCAGCAGATACCTTTCTCCCCCCGTTACCGCACCGCACCCGCTATCCATGCGGACAGCTCACGTAGCTCCTGTTCCTGCTCGGGGAAATCCGCCCGTAGCGCTTCACATGTCTGCCGCAGCGCCTCGGCGCGATACGGACTGCCCTGCAAGCGTGTCGCCAGCGCTTCCAGCGGCGCCGGGTTCAGGCTATCGGTGAACACCTGTGCGCGGGTGATATGACCCTTCTCGACGTCGAAATGCAGTTCGACGCCTCCCCAGCGAAAGCGCTCATCCAGCAGATGAGAGAAGGCGGGCGCCTGACCAAAATTCCATGCCCAGCTGCTCTGGCGGGCGAAGGTTTCGGCAAAGTTCGGCAGATCCGGCGTGTTATCCGGCGAAATCACTTCCGCAGCCACGCGCTCGCCATAATAGTTAAAAAAGGCCTCCTCAATCGCGGCGCAGACCTGCTGATGGGTAATACCCGGCAGCAGGTCGACCAGATTGGCGACGCGGCCGCGTACCGAGGTAATGCCCTTTGCCTGCAGCTTCTTTTGATCCGGGTTGAGATAGTTCGCCAGGCGGCTTAAATCGGCATTCAGCAGCAGCGTGCCGTGGTGAAAGCCGCGGTCGAGGGTTTCCCGGTAGGCCGAGCCGGAGACTTTGCGATCGCCTTCGGCGGTTTTGACCACCAGGTCATTGCGCCCGGAAGCCTCCGCCGTCACGCCGAGCGCGTTGAGCGCGGCCAGCACAATTTGCGTCGAGACGGTTTTATCGTACTCCGGCTTCCCCGCCATAAAGGTAAAGCAGGTATTGCCCAGGTCGTGGAATACCGCGCCGCCGCCGCTGCTGCGGCGCACCAGACGCACGTTGTCCTCTTCCATCCGGCGGGTGTTGCACTCTTTCCACGGGTTTTGCGCCCGGCCAATGACCACCGTGTCAGCGTTGCGCCACAGAAATAGCACCCGCTGCGTGGCGGGCATCTGGCGGAAAATAGACTCTTCTACCGCGAGGTTGAACCAGGGGTCATAGGAGTCTGAGAGCAGCAGGCGTAGCGTCGACATCGGGGATTTCCTTATTCATCTTTATCTTCGTCCTGTACCGGCTTATTGGCGGTGAGCAGGAAGGGCGATTGCTGCCAGCGGGTGCGCTTCCCCTGCAGCAAGGTGCGGGTCAGGACGACGCCGATGGCCAGCGACAGCAGCAGCATCAGGCGTAGAATATTGGTGGTATTATCTACCTGTTTCGCCTCGGTGGCTAAGGTATGGGTATCCAGCGTCAGGCGCAGATAGCCCAGCGGGCCGTTTTTACCCGCGATGGGTTCGACGATTTGCTGATTGAAATAGCCGCCGGCTTTTTTGCCGTCCAGCGCCAGCCGGTCGCGCACGTCGACGCCTTCGCCGGAGCGGGCGACCAAATCGCCCTGGTCGTCATAGACGCTGGCATCAAGAATGCGGCTCCGTTGCGTAAGCTGTTCCAGCAGCTGGCCAATGCGCTTCTCGTCGGGCGTTTCGCTACGCATCATCGGCGCCAGATTCAGCGTAACCTGCTGCGCAAGGGTGCGGGCCAGTTCTTCTAACTGCGGATTACGTTGCTTTTGGCTGTTCTGGCTGAACCACGACGCGCCTTGCATCAGGGCGACAAGCAGTGCGAGACAGATAAGAACAATGACGGCGCGATGCAGTCGGAATTTCAGTTTTGCGCGTACCATATTCCACCTTTAATATTTACAGCTTAATGTTGCCAGAAGCGTTGGTTACAAGGTAGCCTCATGCGTTATTTTCCTGGTCTGAATAAAGAAATGTGGAGCCGTAATGCCAAACAGTTTGACCTGGTGCGACCTGCCTGAAGATGTTTCCCTGTGGCCTGGATTACCGCTTTCGCTAAGCGGTGATGAGGTCATGCCGCTGGATTATCACGCTGGACGCAGCGGCTGGTTACTCTACGGGCGCGGTCTTGATAAGCGTCGTTTGACGGCCTGGCAGCACGAACTGGGGGCGGCGCTGGTTATCGTCGCATCCTGGGTTGTCGAAGACTACCAGGTGATTCGCCTGGCGGGCTCGCTGACCCAGCGGGCGACCCGGCTGGCGCACGAAGCGGGGCTGGATGTGGCGCCGTTGGGTAAAATCCCGCACCTGCGCACGCCCGGGCTGCTGGTGATGGATATGGACTCCACGGCGATTCGGATCGAGTGCATTGATGAGATCGCCAAACTGGCCGGGACCGGCGAGCTGGTGTCGGAAGTGACCGAACGCGCGATGCGCGGCGAACTGGATTTTACCGCCAGCCTGCGTCAGCGGGTGGCGACGCTAAAAGATGCCGATGCCAATATTCTGCTGCAGGTGCGTGAATCGCTGCCGCTGATGCCGGGGCTGACGCAGCTGGTGCTGAAGCTGGAAACGCTGGGCTGGAAGGTGGCGATTGCCTCCGGCGGCTTTACCTTCTTCGCCGAATATCTGCGCGATAAGCTGCATCTTGACGCCGTGGTCGCCAATGAGCTGGAGATTATGGATGGTAAACTGACCGGTAACGTGATTGGCGATATCGTTGATGCGAAATATAAGGCCGCGACGTTGCGCAAACTGGCGGAGAAATATGAAATTCCGCCGACGCAAACCGTGGCAATCGGCGATGGCGCCAACGATTTACCGATGATTAAGGCGGCGGGTCTGGGGATCGCCTATCATGCTAAACCCAAAGTGAATGAGCTGGCGGAGGTCACCATCCGCCACGCTGACCTGATGGGGGTATTCTGTATCCTCTCGGGCAGCATGAATCAAAAGTAAGAGGTTAACGTGGCGAAAGCTCCAAAACGCGCATTTGTCTGTAATGAATGTGGTGCGGATTACCCGCGCTGGCAGGGGCAGTGCAGCGCCTGTCATGCCTGGAATACCATCACTGAGGTGCGTATTGCCGCTTCGCCGCAGGTGGCGAGAAACGAACGCCTGACGGGCTATGCCGGTAATGCCGGCGTGTCGAAGGTGCAAAAGCTGTCGGAGATCAGCCTTGAGGCGCTACCGCGTTTTTCCACCGGATTTAAAGAGTTTGACCGCGTCCTCGGCGGCGGCGTGGTGCCGGGCAGCGCGATTCTGATTGGCGGTAGCCCGGGGGCCGGTAAATCGACGTTGCTGCTGCAAACGCTGTGCCGGCTGGCGGAAAGCATGAAAACGCTGTACGTCACCGGGGAAGAGTCGTTGCAGCAGGTGGCGATGCGCGCGCACCGCCTCGGGCTGCCGACCGCCAATCTCAATATGCTCTCCGAGACCAGCATTGAGCAAATCTGCCAGATAGCCGATGAAGAAAAGCCGCAGCTGATGGTCATCGACTCGATCCAGGTGATGCATATGGCCGACGTGCAGTCGTCGCCGGGCAGCGTTGCCCAGGTGCGCGAAACCGCGGCCTATCTGACGCGCTTTGCGAAAACGCGCGGCGTGGCGATTGTGATGGTGGGTCATGTGACCAAAGATGGCTCGCTGGCCGGGCCGAAGGTGCTGGAGCACTGTATTGACTGCTCGGTGCTGCTGGATGGCGACGCCGACTCGCGCTTTCGCACCTTACGCAGCCATAAAAACCGCTTCGGCGCGGTGAATGAGCTGGGCGTTTTCGCGATGACCGAACAGGGGCTGCGTGAAATCAGCAACCCTTCCGCGATTTTCCTCAGCCGCGGCGACGAAGTCACCTCCGGCAGTTCGGTGATGGTGGTCTGGGAAGGCACCCGTCCGCTGCTGGTGGAGATTCAGGCGCTGGTCGATCACTCGATGATGTCTAATCCGCGCCGCGTGGCGGTAGGGCTGGAACAAAACCGTCTGGCCATTTTGCTGGCGGTACTGCACCGCCACGGCGGGCTGCAGATGGCCGATCAGGACGTGTTTGTGAATGTTGTTGGCGGGGTGAAGGTGGCGGAAACCAGCGCCGATCTGGCACTGCTGCTGGCGATGGTCTCCAGCCTGCGCGATCGTCCGCTGCCGCACGATCTGGTGGTCTTTGGTGAAGTGGGGCTGTCCGGCGAGATCCGTCCGGTGCCCAGCGGCCAGGAGCGTATCTCCGAGGCGGCGAAGCACGGCTTCCGCCGCGCTATTGTCCCGGCGGCCAACGTGCCGAAAAAAGCGCCGGAAGGGATGCAAATCTTTGGTGTGAAAAAGCTTTCAGACGCACTAAGTGTCTTTGACGACTTATAATTAAATACCCGTCGCCTTTGCGGCGGCAGAGGCGTAGGCGGCGTTCGTTCACCCGGGTCATGGCGTTCACTCGTTTGCCGCCTGCCCGCCAGCAGAAAGCCATCGGGTATTTTCTTTATTTTTAGTAAAGCAGGAGGCTCTTGTGTCATCGTTCGACTATCTCAAAACCGCCATTAAGCAGAAGGGCTGTACGCTGCAGCAGGTGGCGGAAGCCAGCGGAATGACCAAAGGCTATCTGAGCCAACTGTTGAATGCCAAAATCAAAAGCCCAAGCGCGCAGAAGCTGGAAGCGCTGCACCGTTTTCTCGGCCTTGAGTTTCCGCGTCAGCAAAAGAGCGTCGGCGTGGTGTTTGGTAAGTTTTACCCGCTGCATACCGGGCACATCTATTTGATTCAGCGCGCCTGTAGCCAGGTGGACGAACTGCACATCATTATGGGCTACGACGATACCCGCGATCGTCAGCTGTTCGAAGACAGCGCGATGTCGCAACAGCCGACGGTCTCTGACCGTTTGCGCTGGCTGCTGCAAACCTTCAAATATCAGAAAAACATCCGCATTCATGCGTTTAATGAAGAGGGGATGGAGCCTTACCCACACGGCTGGGACGTCTGGAGCCGCGGGATCCGCGGATTTATGAGCGATAAGGGCATTCAGCCAAACTGGATCTACACCTCGGAAGAGGCGGATGCGCACCAGTATTTACAGCATCTGGGGATCGAAACCGTGCTGATCGATCCTAAGCGCACCTTTATGAGCATCAGCGGCGGGCAGATCCGTGAAAACCCGTTCCGCTACTGGGAATATATCCCAACGGAAGTGAAGCCGTTCTTCGTGCGTACGGTGGCGATCCTCGGCGGCGAGTCGAGCGGTAAATCGACGCTGGTGAATAAGCTCTCGAACATTTTTAATACCACCAGCGCCTGGGAGTATGGCCGTGATTACGTCTTCTCGCACCTCGGCGGCGACGAGATGGCGTTGCAGTATTCCGATTATGACAAAATCGCGCTTGGTCATGCTCAGTACATTGATTTTGCAGTGAAATATGCTAATAAAGTGGCGTTTATCGATACCGATTTTGTCAGTACCCAGGCCTTCTGCCTTAAATATGAGGGGCGCGAGCACCCTTTCGTGCAGGCGCTGATCGACGAGTATCGCTTCGACCTGGTGATCCTGCTGGAGAACAATACCCCGTGGGTGGCCGATGGTTTACGCAGCCTCGGCAGCTCGGTGGATCGCAAAGAGTTCCAGACCCTGCTGGTGTCGTTGCTTAAAGAAAATGAGATTGACTTCGTGCATGTCAAAGAGCCGGACTACGATACGCGCTTCCTGCGCTGCGTCGAGCTGGTGAAACAGCTGATGGGCGAGCCGGGCTGATCGTCCTGCTGGTCACTCAAGGCGGCCAGCATATTTTTAGGGTTTATCGTGGCGTGACGTGATGCCGGTAAACGGTGGTTTGGCGAAGCTGTTTTCTTCGCTTGTGCTGTAAAATATCCCGTTCGCTTACGGTGGAATATCACCATATGTTTCGCACACTTTTGTTTCCCGCCATGCAGGTGAACTGCCCGGGGCCGGTTTCGTCCGGCCCCGGGAACCCGGCATTCAGGCAAGAAAAATCGTCGCTGCGCGACACCTTCGTCTCCCGTCTTCGCCGTCTGGCTTTTCGCGGACGGCAAGAGGTCACTTCCCCGTAAGGCTTGCCTCCGCCAGGTTGTTCGCCCCTCCCTCTGGAGCTCACCCCTTCGGGGCCGCCTGCGCCTCAGCGATTTTTAGCCGTCCCAACCCCCTGCTGTCTGTCCCGAT
The DNA here is from genome assembly GCF_044900465.1 of Klebsiella sp. NPDC088457. Lineage (NCBI taxonomy): Bacteria > Pseudomonadati > Pseudomonadota > Gammaproteobacteria > Enterobacterales > Enterobacteriaceae > Klebsiella > Klebsiella sp. NPDC088457. Next base: position 84,032 of record NZ_JBJDNH010000013.1, read on the forward strand.
GTTCCATGCTGACATAATGGTCGTTGCTGAAAAAACGTTCAGCAACGATATAGCGACAGAGCGGTCACAGGCTGGCAGCGCGGGGGTGAGAAAAGTGATGCATTCACCGTGAACGGAACATTCCTCGGAAGTCAGCGGAATATTCCGCAGGACATCCGTTTTCTGGCTTCCCCGCATAAAAAAATCCGTAATCACGCTGTGATTACGGATTTTTATGTCACCACAGGAGCGGCCAATGAATCCTTAAATGATCGGCATTATAGTATGAGCCGCCCGTTTTATGACTGCGTGGCTTACTTCGCGATACGCTTGTATTTGATTCGCTTCGGCTCCAGCGCATCGGCGCCGAGGGTGCGTTTCTTATACTCTTCGTATTCGGTAAAGTTACCTTCGAAGAACTCCACCTTGCCTTCATCCTGGTAATCCAGAATGTGGGTGGCGATACGGTCGAGGAACCAACGGTCGTGCGAGATGACCATCGCGCAGCCCGGGAACTCCAGCAGGGCGTTTTCCAACGCGCGCAGAGTTTCGATATCCAGGTCGTTGGTCGGTTCATCGAGCAGCAGCACGTTGCCGCCAACCTGCAGCAGCTTCGCCAGGTGCAGACGACCGCGCTCGCCGCCGGACAATTCGCCAACGCGTTTACCCTGATCGACACCTTTAAAGTTGAAGCGGCCGACGTAGGCGCGGCTTGGCATCTCGGTGTTGCCGATCTTCATGATATCCAGCCCGCCGGAAACTTCTTCCCAGACGGTTTTGCTGTTATCCATCGCGTCACGGAACTGATCGACGGACGCCAGCTTCACGGTTTCACCGAGGGTGATAGAGCCGGCATCCGGCTGTTCCTGGCCGGACATCATGCGGAACAGGGTCGATTTACCCGCGCCGTTCGGCCCGATGATCCCGACGATGGCTCCTTTCGGTACGGAGAAGGTCAGATCGTCGATCAGCAGGCGATCGCCGTAGGATTTACGCAGGTTGCTCACCTCAACGACTTTATCCCCCAGACGGGCTCCAGGCGGAATAAACAGTTCGTTGGTTTCGTTACGCTTCTGATACTCAACGTTGTTGAGCTCTTCAAAGCGCGCCAGACGGGCTTTGCCCTTCGACTGACGGCCTTTCGCGCCCTGGCGTACCCATTCCAGCTCTTTCTCAATGGATTTGCGGCGCGCCGCTTCCTGAGAGGCTTCCTGCGCCAGACGCTGATCTTTCTGCTCCAGCCATGAAGAGTAGTTGCCTTCCCACGGAATCCCTTCGCCGCGGTCGAGTTCGAGGATCCAGCCGGCCACGTTATCGAGGAAGTAACGGTCGTGGGTAATCGCCACCACGGTACCTTCGAAGTCGTGGAGGAAGCGTTCCAGCCACGCCACGGATTCGGCATCCAGGTGGTTAGTCGGTTCGTCGAGCAGCAACATGTCCGGTTTTTCCAGCAGCAGGCGGCACAGCGCCACGCGGCGGCGTTCCCCCCCGGAAAGGTTGGCGATTTTCGCGTCCCAGTCCGGCAGACGCAGGGCATCGGCCGCACGCTCCAGCTGAACGTTCAGGTTGTGGCCGTCGTGCGCCTGGATAATCTCTTCGAACTTGCCCTGCTGCGCCGCGAGCTTATCGAAATCGGCATCCGGCTCGGCGTACTTCGCATACACCTCGTCCAGGCCCTTCAGCGCGCTAACCACTTCGGCAACCGCTTCTTCCACGGACTCACGAACGGTTTGCTCCGGGTTCAGCTGCGGCTCCTGCGGCAGATAGCCAATTTTAAGACCCGGCTGCGGACGGGCTTCACCTTCAATATCGGTATCGATACCGGCCATAATGCGTAGCAGGGTGGACTTACCGGCGCCGTTCAGACCGAGAACGCCGATCTTCGCGCCAGGGAAGAAGCTCAGGGAGATATTTTTCAAAATATGTCGTTTCGGCGGAACCACTTTGCCGACACGATGCATGGTATAAACGAATTGAGCCACGGTGGACTTCGCCTCTTTTATTTTGCGGAATAGTTTTCAAAGGCGAAGTGTAGCCTTTTTCGCGCGTTAATCCCAGAGAGGCGATGGGATTCACAGAAGAGTAAAAAAATGTCCAGGACGTGGCACGTTTGGCGTTGTCTGGTTAGCATATCTAAAGCGACACCGGGATATTTTACACGCGGCACGATGCTGCTCTGATGTACTTAATATAGAGGAAGAGCTTGTGGAAAAAGCCAAAACGATGGCATGGCGTCTGCTGGCGGCCAGCGTGAGTCTGCTGACGCTCAGCCAACTGGCGCATGCGGATTCACTGGATGAACAGCGCAGCCGCTACGCTCAAATTAAGCAGGCATGGGACAGCCGGCAGATGTCCATCGTCGATCAGCTGATGCCTACGCTAACCACCTATCCGCTATACCCCTATCTCCAGTACCGGCAGATTGCTGACGATCTGATGAACCAGCCGACGCTGGTGGTGAAAAACTTCATCGAAGCGAACCCGACGCTGCCGCCCGCGCGTTCCCTTAAATCGCGCTTCGTCAACGAGCTGGCGCGTCGTAGCGACTGGCAAGGACTGCTGGCGTTTAGTCCGGATAAGCCGGCCAGCACCGAGGCGCAGTGTAATTACTACTATGCGAAACTGAGCGTGGGCCAGGCGCAGGAAGCCTGGGAAGGGGCGAAAACGCTGTGGCTGAGCGGTAAAAGCCAGCCCAATGCCTGTGACGCGCTGTTTAGCGCCTGGCGATCTTCCGGCAAGCAGGACCCGTTGGCCTGGCTTGAGCGTATTCGCCTGGCGATGAAGGCGGGTAATACCGGCCTGGTCAGCGTGCTGGCGCAACAGATGCCGCCTGAATACCAGACGATTTCGTCCGCGGTGGTGGCGCTGGCCAATGATCCGAATACCGTGATGACCTTCGCCCGCACAACCGGGGCGACGGATTTCACCCGCCAGATGGCGGCGGTGGCGTTTGCCAGCGTCGCCCGCCAGGATGTAGAAAACGCCCGGCTGATGATCCCCTCGCTGGTGCAGGCCCAGCAGCTCAATGACGATCAAACCCAGGAACTTCGGGATATCGTCGCCTGGCGTCTGATGGGCAACGACGTGACCGAAGAACAGGCCGTCTGGCGCGATGACGCCATTATGCGTTCGCAATCCACCCCGCTGGTGGAACGACGGGTGCGGATGGCGCTGGGGATCGGCGATCGTCGCGGCCTGAATACCTGGCTGGCGCGCCTGCCGATGGAAGCGAAAGAGAAAGATGAGTGGCGCTACTGGCAGGCGGATCTGCTGCTGGAGCGCGGGCGCGATGACGAAGCGAAAGCGATCCTCCACTCGCTGATGCAGCAGCGCGGTTTCTATCCGATGATCGCCGCCCAGCGTCTGGGAGAGGAGTTTACCTTCCGGATCGATAAAGCGCCGGCCAACCTTGACTCTGCGTTGACCTCGGGGCCGGAAATGGCCCGGGTCCGCGAGCTGATGTACTGGAATATGGATAACACCGCCCGCAGTGAATGGGCGAACCTGGTGACCAGCCGGACCAAAGATCAGCAGGCGCAGCTGGCGCGCTACGCTTTCAACCAGCACTGGTGGGATCTCAGCGTTCAGGCCACGATCGCCGGAAAGCTATGGGATCAGCTGGAAGAGCGCTTCCCGCTGGCCTACAACGATCTCTTCTCGCGTTATATCAGCGGCAAAGATATCCCGCAGAGCTACGCGATGGCGATCGCCCGGCAGGAGAGCGCCTGGAATCCGAAAGTCCGCTCGCCGGTCGGCGCCAGCGGCCTGATGCAGATCATGCCGGGTACCGCGACCCATACGGTCAGCATGTTTAATCTCCCGGGCTACAGCGGCCCGTCACAGCTGCTGGATCCGGCAACCAATATCAATATTGGCACCAGCTATCTGCAATATGTTTATCAGCAGTTCGGTAACAACCGTATCTATGCCTCGGCGGCCTACAATGCCGGTCCCGGACGCGTGCGGACCTGGCAGGGCAATAGCGCCGGGCGCATCGATGCGGTGGCCTTCATCGAGAGCATTCCGTTCTCGGAAACCCGTGGCTACGTGAAGAACGTGCTCTCCTATGATGCGTACTACCGTTACTTTATGGGGCAGAATGGGCCGATGCTGAGCGATGCGGAGTGGAAGCAACGCTACTGATACTCGCCGTGATTCGCGCGTCGGAGAGCGGCATGCCGGCGATCCGGCGCGCGAAATCGATAGAGTATTGAACGGAGTATGTTATGCTTTGTACTCGTTAATGAGTACATTCGACAGGCGGCCACGGTCGCCTGCCTCAACATGGCGGCGTAACATGACCCAACAATCTCCATATTCAGCGGCAGTGGCCGAACAGCGTCATCAGGAATGGCTTCGCTTCGTAGCGTTACTCCAGCAGGCGTACGCCGACGATCTGCATCTGCCATTACTGCAATTAATGCTGACGCCCGATGAGCGCGAAGCGCTGGGCACGCGGGTGCGTATCATTGAAGAGTTATTGCGTGGCGAAATGAGCCAGCGCGAGCTCAAAAATGAGCTCGGCGCCGGGATTGCCACCATTACCCGCGGCTCCAACAGCCTGAAATCGGCCCCGCCCGAGCTGCGACAGTGGCTGGAACAGGCTCTGCTTAACGGTAAATAGGGTTATGGAACGGGCTTAACGCCAGCACCACTGCCTGGTGATAGACGCTGCTGCGGGTGAGTTTACCGGCGGTGAAGACGCCGATAGCGCCTTCTTTGCGGCCAATCTCATCAATACCGGTATGCTGCGACATCACCGGGCCTAATGCCTCACCGGCGCGAACCTGTTCCAGGATCACCGTCGGTAATGGCAACGTCGCCGATCGCGCTTCGCCGCGCTGATGGCGATCTTCAATCACCACCCAGCTGAAGGTGCTGCCGTCGTCGATCCCGGCTTCAATGGCGACCCAGAAATCGGCATTCGGCTGCGCAATACGTGCGTTGCTCACCCTGTTTCGTGCGCCAGCGCGCGTTTCCTCGTTACCAAATGGCTGTTCCGGTACGCCGCTCTCGACGGAGACGGACGCAATATGGCAGGATCCGGCGCCGAAGATCTCGTTAAACGCCTGCAGAATTGCCTGAATTTTGGCGGGATTGGTGGTAGCTGAGACAACATGGTGCATAATCAAACGACTCAGAATACATTAACGTCATCGCAGTATACTCCAAATCGTTTTCGCTGCAGGCACGGCGCCCGCAAGCGAAATTGTGAAGAGCACAGAACGGAAAAAACGCATGTTACAGGTACACCTAGTTCGCCACGGTGAAACGCAGTGGAACGCCGAGCGACGTATTCAGGGCCAGTCCGACAGCCCGCTAACCGCCCACGGCGAACGTCAGGCCTGGCAGGTCGGCGAGCGCGCCAGATCGCTGGGTATTACGCATATTATTGCCAGTGATTTGGGGCGTACGCGCCGGACGGCGGAAATTATCGCGGAAGCCTGCGGCTGCGGCGTTACCCTTGATTCGCGGCTGCGCGAGCTGGATATGGGGGTTCTTGAGAAGCGCCATATCGACTCGCTGAGTGAAGAAGAAGAGGAGTGGCGTCGTCGGCTGGTAAATGGCACCCCGGACGGCCGTATTCCACAAGGCGAGTCGATGCAGGAGCTGAGCGAACGGATGCATGCCGCGCTGGCGTCCTGCCTGGATCTGCCTGCCGGGAGCCGACCGCTGCTGGTGAGCCACGGCATCGCGTTGGGCTGCCTGGTCAGTACGATTCTCGGTCTGCCCGCGCATGCGGAACGCCGCCTGCGTTTGCGTAACTGCTCAATTTCACGGGTGGATTATCAGCAGAGTCTGTGGTTGGCATCGGGCTGGGTCGTGGAAACGGCGGGGGATGTGTCGCATCTTGACGCCCCCGCGTTGGATGAGCTGCAGCGTTAACGACGAATCGGGATCAGGTACTCACAACGCAGTTGAATCGGCGTGTCCTGATCCCGGCTTTCATCCTCCGGGAAGAAGCGTTCAATATCCAGCCCCTTGCGGCGGGTCAGGTTGAGCATTGGCATGCAGGTGCCATACACCGTCAGGATAAACTCCTGCAATCCGGTCCCTGGCCCTTCGTAGGTGAACATCACATACTCTCCGCCTTCCAGAACGATCGGCTGGGAGTTGTGCAGGTGGCCGTTCGCCATCTCCGGCATCAGCGCGGTGGTATAGAAGACCTCCTGCTCGTCGTCTTTTTCAAGGCTCGGACGCGGTTCGTGCAGGCCGTACAGCAGCGGCGGGATTGACGGCGAATTGCCGAGGAAATCACGCCAGAACTGCACGCGCATCTGGGTACGGAAGTCAGAGATCTCTTCGAGCTTGCAGGTGTAGCTCTGGGTCACGCCGATCAGCTGGGTATTGCTTAGCGTGACGAACTCATGCTTCGGCATGGCGAACTCGCCCAGACGCAGCGGAGGACGCATACCATAGGAGCTCCAGTCAGGGGAGCGGCGGTACAGCGCCGGCGTTAAAGAAAACTGTTTCTTAAACGCGCGGGTGAAAGTCTGCTGTGAGTCAAAACGATACTGCAGCGCAATATCAAGAATCGGGCGGGCAGTCAGGCGCAGGGCGACCGCTGATTTTGACAGGCGACGAGCGCGGATATAGGCACCTATGGCATGGCCGGTCACGTCTTTAAACATTCTTTGCAAATGCCACTTGGAATAACCCGCCTTTGCCGCCACATTGTCCAGTGACAGTGGCTGATCCAGGTGACCTTCTAACCAGCTAAGGAGATCGCGAATAATCCCTGCTTGATCCATAAAATGTCCTCATCCTTAAACTCAGGTAGCCTGCTACTAAGGTAGCGGATAATAGCATTTTTTGATGTTTTAGCATTCAGTGTTTTTTTTGCTTATAAATGCGATTTGTCAGTGGCGATGGTGAGGAATTTTGTAAAGCTGTGATCTATAAACATTTTCCACTGAGCAGAACGTCATCACTCCGCTAAATTCTAAAGAATGGTAACAATATGAAATACAAGAAGTTAGTAGCCGGGCTGTTTTTACTGGCCGGTTGTCAGGTCGCCCAGGCGGAACAAATTGGCTCCGTGGATACGGTATTCAAATTTTTTGGCCCGGACCATAAAATCGTCGTGGAAGCTTTTGACGATCCGGATGTGCAGAATGTGACGTGCTACATCAGCCGGGCGAAAACCGGCGGGATTAAGGGTGGCCTCGGGCTGGCGGAAGATACCTCTGATGCGGCCATTTCTTGCCAGCAGGTCGGGCCGATCGAGCTGAGTGATAAGATTAAGAACGGCAAGTCGCAGGGTGAGGTGGTGTTCCAGAAACGCACCTCGCTGGTGTTTAAAAAATTGCAGGTGGTACGCTTTTACGACAGTAAACGTAATGCGCTGATCTACATGAGCTATTCGGATAAAGTCGTCGACGGTTCGCCGAAGAACGCGCTCAGCGCCGTGCCGATCATGCCATGGAATAAATAACAGGGAACGCCGATGCAACAACCGCGGATCTGGTTGGTGGAAGATGAGCAGAGTATTGCTGATACGCTGGTCTATATGCTTCAGCAGGAAGGCTTTATCGTCAGCGTATTCGGGCGCGGGCTACCCGCGCTGGATGCCGCCCGCCAGCAGATCCCGGACCTGGCGATTCTGGATGTCGGTCTGCCGGATATCAGCGGCTTTGAGCTCTGCCGCCAGCTGCTGACGCGCTATCCGGCGTTACCGGTACTGTTCCTGACGGCGCGCAGCGAGGAGGTGGATAAGCTGCTGGGGCTCGAAATCGGCGCCGATGATTATATTGCCAAACCCTTTTCCCCGCGTGAAGTCTGCGCGCGAGTGCGCACCGTGTTACGCCGGTTGCAAAAGTTTTCCGCCCCTTCGCCACGGCTGCAGGTGGGCGAGTTTACCCTCAATGACGCCACCGCTCAGGTGACCTGGTGCGGCCAACCGTTAACGCTGACCCGCTATGAATATCTGCTGCTAAAAACGCTGCTGCACGCCCCTGGCCGCGTTTTTTCCCGCCGGCAGCTGATGGAACGGGTGTGGAGCGATGCGCATGAGAGCTACGACCGTACCGTCGATACCCATATTAAAACCCTGCGCGCCAAACTGCGTGAGGTGAATCCTCATCTTTCGCCGATTAACACCCACCGCGGCATGGGGTATAGCCTGGGAGGCTTCTGATGCGCATCGGCATGCGGCTGCTGCTTGGCTACTTCCTGATTGTCGCCGTTGCGGCGTGGTTCGTCCTGTCGATTTTCGTTCAGGAGGTCAAACCCGGCGTACGCCGCGCAACGGAAGGTACGCTGATTGATACCGCAACGCTGCTGGCCGCGCTGGCGCGTGAAGACTTACTCGCCGCCAATCCGCAGCAGGGGCGTCTGGCCGAGGCCTTTCAGACGCTGCGCCAGCAGCCGATCAACGCCAGTATTGCGGGGATTCGCAAAACCCGGAATGAATACCGCGTCTATCTGACCGACGCGCAGGGGAAAGTCGTTTTTGACTCGACAGGAGAAGCGGTGGGGCAGGACTACTCCCGCTGGAACGATGTCTGGCTGACGCTACGCGGCCAGTACGGCGCCCGCAGCACCCGAACTGACCCGGACGATCCGGACAGCTCAGCGATGTATATCGCCGCCCCGGTGACCGATAACGGTCGTATTATCGGCGTGCTGACCGTCAGTAAACCCAATCAGGCGATGGCTTCGGTGATTAAGCGCAGCGAACGTCGCATTTTGTGGGCCGGCGGGGCGCTGTTAGGGATTGCGCTGCTGATCGGCTCGGCGATGGTCTGGTGGATCAATTTTTCTATCGGCAAGCTGGTGCGCTACGCGGATTCCGTGACGGCCGATCGTCCGCTGCCGCTGCCTGCTGTTGGCAGCAGCGAACTGCGTAAACTGGCGCTGGCGCTCGAAAGCATGCGTATCAAACTGGAAGGTAAGCACGCGATTGAAAACTACGCCCATGCGCTGACGCATGAGCTAAAAAGCCCGCTGGCGGCAATCCGCGGCGCGGCGGAGATCCTGAGGGAAGGGCCGCCTCCGGCGGTTGCTGCACGCTTCACCGACAATATCCTCGCGCAAAATGCGCGCATGCAATCGCTGGTGGAAAAGCTGCTGCAGCAGGCGCGGCTGGAGAATCGTCTGGAGATTACGCCACGGCCGATCGCGGTGGCGCATCTTTTCCAGCGTCTGGCGCAGGAACGTGAGGTCGTGCTGGCGATGAAACATCTGCAACTGCGCTGCCAGGACAGGGCGTTGACCATGGAAGGGGATAGCGAGCTGTTGGCGCAGGCGTTGGGCAACCTGCTCGATAACGCGATCGACTTCACCCCGACGGGAGGCGAGATTGTGATGGCTGCCGAAGCGCGCGACGGGCGTATACAGCTGACGGTCAGCGACAACGGGAGCGGAGTTCCTGACTATGCTCTCGCGCGTATTTTTGAGCGTTTCTACTCCCTGCCGCGCGCGAATGGCCAAAAAAGCAGCGGCCTGGGGCTGGCTTTCGTCCACGAGGTGGCGCGATTGCATCAGGGCGAGATTCGGCTGGCGAATCGCCCGCAGGGGGGCGTGGTGGCCACCCTGCAACTTCACCGTCCCTTCACATAGCTTCAAACTCTCCCCACATAGCCGGACTAAGGTGAGGGCCTCACTAAGGAGAAGGCTATGTTGAAATCACCGTTGTTCTGGAAAATGAGCACCCTGTTGGGGTGCATTCTGTTGCTCTCTGTCCCGCTGATGATGGTCCGCCAGCTGATCGTTGAACGTGCGGATTATCATAACGATGTTGTTGATGCCTTAGAGAAAAGCACCAGCGGTTCGCAAAAGCTGGCGGGGCCGCTGATTGTCATTCCGGTGGTCGAAACCCTGACCCGTGTCGAGGGTAAAACAACGGTGAAATACCAGAATCGCTGGCTGCGCTACTGGTTACCTGAGTCGCTGGCGGTAAAGGGCAGGCAGAACGTGGAGACTCGCCAGATCGGTATTTATGAAGGGCAGCTGTGGCATAACGAGGTACAGTTTAACGCGCAGTTTGACCCGGCGCGGCTGGCGGATCTGCAGAAAGAGAACATAACCCTGGGAAGGCCATTTCTGGTGGTGAGCGTCAGCGATGCGCGCGGAATTGGCTCCATAACCGCTCCGGAAATCGACGGCGTCGCCTTGTCCGTCGAGCCGGGACCTGGGCTAAGCGGCAGCGGCGAGGGGATACATATGCCGATGCCGCCGCTCTCGTTACAGGCAAAGCCGCTGGCGCTGACGTTTGCGCTCAATCTGAGCGGCACCGGCAGCTTCTCGGTGGTTCCGCTCGGGCGTAACAGCGACCTGCAGATGACCAGCAACTGGCCGCATCCGGGATTCCTCGGCGATTTTTTGCCGCAGCATCGTGAAATCAGCGCTTCGGGCTTTAGCGCCAGCTGGCAAAGCAGCTGGTTCGCTAACAACATGGCGCACTATTTCCCCGATGATGAAACCATCGAATGGCAGAGCCTGCCTGCGTTTAATGTCAGCGTTACCACTCCTGCCGACCAATATCAGCTGACCGACCGGGCAACAAAATATGCCATCTTGCTGATCGCGCTGACTTTTATGGCCTTTTTCGTCTTCGAAAGCTTAAGCGCCTGCCGTTTGCATCCGATGCAATATCTGCTGGTCGGTCTGTCGCTGGTGATGTTTTATCTGGTACTGCTGGCGCTCTCCGAGCACCTTGGCTTCACGCCGGCCTGGATTGTCGCCAGTCTGCTCGGCGCCGCTATCAATGGCGTTTACCTGCAGGCGGTGCTGAAAGGGTGGCGCAATAGCCTGCTGTTTGTCTGCTCGCTGCTGGCGCTGGATGGAGTGATGTGGACGCTGCTACGTTCGGAGGATAACGCCCTGCTGCTGGGGAGCGGCGTGTTGATGCTGGCGCTATCGGCGCTGATGTTCCTGACCCGGCGGGTTGACTGGTATACGCTATCCATGGCGAAACCGAAGGAGGATAAATCTGGCGGTGGCGGGAAGGATACGCTACGGATCGGCAAATAAAAAACGGCGCCAGGAGGCGCCGTTTTTACGTGGTGATGGCCGGAAAACGGATGTTATTCCTGCAGGTCGCCACAGAAGCGGTAACCTTCGCCGTGAATGGTGGCGATGATTTCCGGGGTATCCGGAGTGGACTCGAAGTGCTTACGAATGCGACGGATGGTCACGTCTACGGTGCGGTCGTGCGGCTTAAGCTCACGGCCGGTCATTTTCTTCAGCAGTTCAGCACGTGACTGGATTTTGCCCGGGTTTTCGCAGAAGTGCAGCATCGCGCGGAATTCACTGCGCGGCAGCTTGTACTGCTCGCCATTTGGGCTAACCAGCGAACGGCTATTGATATCCAGTTCCCATCCGTTGAACTTATAGCTTTCTACGCTGCGACGTTCTTCGCTCACGGTACCCAGGTTCATGGTACGAGAGAGCAGGTTGCGCGCGCGAATGGTCAGTTCACGAGGGTTAAACGGTTTAGTGATATAGTCATCAGCGCCGATTTCAAGGCCCAGAATCTTATCAACTTCGTTGTCGCGGCCGGTCAGGAACATCAGCGCGACGTCCGCCTGTTCACGCAGTTCACGCGCCAGCAGGAGACCATTTTTACCCGGCAGATTAATATCCATAATCACCAGGTTGATATCATTTTCAGACAGGATCTGATGCATTTCCGCGCCATCGGTCGCTTCGAACACATCATAACCTTCTGCTTCGAAAATACTTTTTAACGTGTTGCGTGTTACCAACTCGTCTTCAACGATAAGAATGTGCGGGGTCTGCATGTTTGCTACCTAAATTGCCAACTAAATCGAAACAGGAAGTACCAAAGTCCCTGACCTGCCTGGTGCATGTCGCAAATTAACATGTCCGGCGTAACATGACTAAAGTACGTAATTGCGTTCTTGATGCACTTTCCATCAACGTCAACAACATCATTAGCTTGGTCGTGGGTACTTTCCCTCTGGACCCGACGGTGTCAAAAACGGCTGTCATCCTAACCATTTTAACAGCAATATAACAGGCTAAGAGAGGCTGAACACCCAATAAAACTACGCTTCGTTGACATATATCAAATTCAATTGTAGCACGTTAACAGTCTTGTGAAATCATTGCATGGTAATGCCATTAATAGTCACAAATCTTACACAGCTCAAGTGGTTGCGCGGGTAAATTAGTAAATATGCTGAATCCAATATCCGTCGGGAGCGTTTGCCTTAAATCTCATTGGCAAACAGATGGATAAAAGCGTTCTGTTAACATACTCCGTGTCGAGGTTTGTTGGAAACAGTTTAGGCTTTTTTATGGGTAATAAACGGCAATTTTAGTGATTTTTGTTGCAATTTTGTAAATTTTCGCCGCGTAAAAATGGACATGCTTCCATTTTCGCCGCGTAAGAACGTAGAAGAGAGTCACAATGCGTGTATCTATTGTATTAGTCGCCCCGGCCAGGGCAGAGAATGTTGGCGCGGCGGCGCGGGCGATGAAAACGATGGGCTTTAGCGACATGCGCATCGTCGATAGCGATGCGCATCTGCAGCCTGCCGCGCGCTGGGTGGCGCATGGTTCCGGCGATATTCTCGATAATATCAGCACTTATCCCACCCTGGAGCAGGCGCTGCACGATGTCGACTTTACCGTCGCGACCACCGCCCGCAGCCGGGCGCGTTTTCATTACTACGCCACGCCGCAGCAGCTGTTGCCGCTGCTGGAAGAAAAAGCGCGCTGGATGAATCATGCCGCGCTGGTGTTTGGCCGCGAGGATTCCGGGCTGAGCAACGAGGAGCTGGCGCTCGCCGATGTCCTGACCGGGGTGCCGATGGTGGCGGACTATCCTTCGCTTAACTTAGGGCAATCGGTGATGGTTTATTGCTACCAGTTGACCTCTTTGCTGCAGCAGACGTCGGCCGCTTCCGCCTGCGCCGATGCAAATCAGCTGCAGGCATTACGCCTGCGCACTCACGATCTGTTGACCCGACTTGGCGTCTCTGCAGACACCAAACTCACCGACTGGGTGCAGCAGCGGATCGGGCTTTTGCAGCAGCGCGACACGGCGATGTTGCACCGATTGCTGCACGATATTGAAAAAAACCTACCAGAGTAAAGTGCTGATATAAGATTTTAGTATGGTTATATCTGCTGATAGCAAGCGCGATACTCCACAAATGCGCAGGAATTGTCAGGCCATTGTGGCGCATTGCCCAGGTGCCTGAGAACAGGCGAAATGTAAAAATTCGTTGACTTAAACCGGCAGATACTTTAACCAATATAGGCACAGGACACAGACAGATAAAAATTACAGAGTACACAACATCCATGAAACGCATCGGCATGATGACAACCATTATCACCATCACCATTACCACAGGTAACGGTGCGGGCTGACGCGTACAGGAAACACAGAAAAAAGCCCGCACCTGAACAGTGCGGGCTTTTTTTTCGACAAAAAATCTAGGGGTAACAACCATGCGCGTGTTGAAGTTCGGCGGTACATCAGTGGCAAATGCAGAACGTTTTCTGCGGGTTGCCGATATTCTGGAGAGCAATGCCAGGCAGGGGCAGGTAGCAACCGTCCTGTCTGCCCCGGCGAAAATCACCAACCATCTGGTCGCGATGATTGAAAAAACCATCGGCGGTCAGGACGCGCTCACCAATATCTCCGACGCCGAACGCATTTTTGCCGAACTGCTGCAGGGCCTCGCCGACGCGCAGCCGGGGTTTCCGCTGGCGCAGCTGAAAGCGTTTGTCGCACAAGAATTTGCCCAGATTAAACATGTCCTGCACGGTATCAGCCTGCTGGGCCAATGCCCTGATAGCGTCAACGCGGCGCTGATTTGCCGCGGCGAAAAGTTATCTATTGCCGTTATGGCAGGTCTGCTGGAAGCGCGCGGCCATAAAGTTAGCGTGATTAACCCCGTCGAAAAACTGCTGGCCGTGGGCCATTACCTTGAATCCACCGTTGATATCGCGGAGTCGACCCGCCGCATTGCCGCCAGCCACATTCCGGCCGATCATATGGTGCTGATGGCCGGGTTTACCGCCGGTAACGAGAAGGGGGAGCTGGTGGTGCTGGGGCGGAATGGCTCCGACTATTCCGCTGCCGTGCTGGCCGCCTGCCTGCGCGCCGACTGTTGTGAAATCTGGACCGATGTTGACGGCGTCTATACCTGCGACCCGCGTCAGGTTCCCGATGCGCGCCTGCTGAAGTCGATGTCTTACCAGGAGGCGATGGAGCTTTCCTACTTCGGCGCCAAAGTGCTGCATCCGCGTACCATTGCCCCTATCGCCCAGTTCCAGATCCCCTGCCTTATCAAAAACACCGGTAATCCGCAGGCGCCCGGCACGCTGATCGGCGCCAGTCTCGAGGAAGACGGTCTGCCGGTCAAAGGCATCTCCAACCTCAATAATATGGCGATGTTCAACGTCTCCGGCCCGGGGATGAAAGGGATGGTCGGTATGGCCGCCCGGGTCTTTGCCACCATGTCCCGCGCCGGGATTTCAGTGGTCCTGATCACCCAGTCCTCTTCGGAATACAGCATCAGCTTCTGCGTACCGCAGAGCGACTGCGCGCGCGCAAAACGGGTGATGGAAGAGGAGTTCTATCTGGAGCTGAAAGAGGGCCAGTTGGAGCCGCTGGCGATCATGGATCGTCTGGCGATCATCTCCGTCGTGGGCGACGGCATGCGCACGCTGCGCGGGATTTCCGCGAAGTTCTTCGCTGCGTTAGCCCGCGCCAATATCAATATTGTGGCGATTGCTCAGGGCTCTTCCGAGCGCTCGATTTCCGTAGTGGTCAGCAACGATGATGCGACCACCGGGGTGCGCGTGACCCACCAGATGCTGTTCAATACCGATCAGGTGATTGAAGTCTTTGTCATCGGCGTGGGCGGCGTGGGCGGCGCGCTGATTGAACAGATCAAGCGCCAGCAGGGCTGGCTGAAAAACAAGCATATCGACCTGCGCGTGTGCGGCGTGGCTAATTCACAGGCCCTGCTGACCAACGTCCACGGCCTGAATCTCGAAAACTGGCGGGCGGAGCTGGCGGAGGCGAAAGAGTCGCTGAACCTCGGGCGGCTGATTCGTCTGGTTAAAGAGTACCACCTGCTGAACCCGGTTATCGTCGACTGTACTTCCAGTCAGGCGGTCGCCGATCAGTACGCCGATTTCCTGCGCGAAGGTTTCCACGTGGTGACGCCGAACAAAAAGGCCAATACCTCGTCGCTGGATTATTATCATCAGCTGCGCCATGCTGCCAGCAGCTCACGGCGTAAATTCCTCTACGACACTAACGTGGGCGCCGGGCTGCCGGTGATTGAAAACCTGCAAAACCTGCTGAACGCCGGGGATGAACTGCTGCATTTCTCCGGGATACTGTCAGGCTCGCTGTCGTTTATCTTCGGTAAGCTGGATGAGGGGATGAATCTCTCCGAGGCGACAACCCTGGCGCGCACAATGGGCTATACCGAACCGGATCCGCGTGACGACCTTTCTGGCGTCGACGTTGCCCGTAAACTATTGATTCTGGCCCGTGAAACCGGCCGCGAGCTGGAGCTGTCGGATATCGTCGTCGAACCGGTATTGCCGGCGGAATTTGACGCCAGCGGCGATGTTGAGAGCTTTATGGCGCGTCTACCCGCGCTGGATAACGAGTTTGCGTCACGCGTTGCCAAAGCGCGTGACGAAGGTAAAGTCTTGCGTTACGTCGGTAATATCGAAGAGGATGGCACCTGTCGGGTGAAAATTGCCGCCGTTGATGGTAACGATCCTCTGTTCAAAGTGAAAAACGGCGAGAACGCCCTGGCCTTTTACAGCCATTATTATCAGCCGCTGCCGCTGGTGCTGCGCGGTTATGGGGCGGGTAACGATGTCACGGCGGCCGGCGTGTTTGCTGACCTGTTGCGCACCCTGTCATGGAAGTTAGGAGTTTAAGATGGTCAAAGTATATGCCCCGGCTTCCAGTGCCAATATGAGCGTCGGGTTCGATGTGCTGGGCGCGGCGGTGACGCCGGTCGATGGCACGCTGCTGGGGGACAACGTCTCGGTAGAGGCGGCAGAAAGCTTCAGCCTGCAAAACGTCGGTCGTTTTGCCGCTAAATTACCTGCCGCGCCGCAGGAGAACATTGTTTATCAGTGCTGGGAGCGTTTTTGCCAGGAAATAGGCAAAAAAGTTCCGGTTTCGATGGTGCTGGAAAAGAACATGCCGATTGGCTCAGGACTCGGCTCCAGCGCCTGTTCGGTCGTTGCCGCGCTGGTAGCGATGAATGAATTCTGCGGTAAGCCGCTGAATGAAATGCGCATGCTGGCGCTGATGGGGGAGATGGAAGGGCGTATCTCCGGCAGCATCCACTATGACAACGTCGCTCCCTGCTATCTGGGCGGGATGCAGCTGATGATTGAAGAGAATGGCATCATCAGCCAGCAGATTCCGGGATTTGACGAGTGGCTATGGGTGCTGGCTTATCCGGGGATCAAAGTGTCGACGGCGGAAGCGCGCGCCATCCTCCCGGCGCAATATCGCCGCCAGGACTGTATCGCTCACGGGCGTCACCTGGCGGGCTTTATTCATGCCTGCTACACCCGCCAGCCGCAGCTGGCGGCGAAATTGATGAAAGATGTGATTGCCGAACCGTACCGCACCAAACTGCTGCCGGGCTTCAGTGAAGCGCGTCAGGCGGCAATGGAGATCGGCGCGCAGGCGTGCGGTATCTCTGGTTCTGGCCCAACGCTGTTTGCGTTGTGCGATAAGCCGGAAACCGCGCAACGCGTCGCGGAGTGGCTGGGCACGCACTATCTGCAAAATCAGGAAGGCTTCGTTCATATTTGCCGGCTGGATACGGCGGGCGCACGAGTAGTGGGATAACCAATGAAACTCTATAACTTAAAAGATCATAACGAACAGGTCAGCTTCGCGCAGGCCGTGACGCAGGGGCTGGGCAAGCAGCAAGGGCTGTTCTTTCCGCACGATCTGCCGGAATTTAGCCTGACTGAAATCGACGACATGCTGGAGATGGATTTGGCCTCCCGCAGCGCCACAATTCTGTCGGCCTTTATTGGCGACGAGATCCCGCAGGAGATCCTCAAACAGCGCATCGCCGCCGCTTTCACCTTCCCGGCTCCGGTCAGTAAGGTGCAGGATGACGTCGGCTGTCTGGAGCTGTTCCACGGCCCGACGCTGGCGTTTAAAGATTTCGGCGGCCGCTTTATGGCGCAGATGCTGACCCATATCGCCGGCGACAAACCGGTGACGATTCTGACGGCAACCTCAGGTGATACCGGCGCGGCGGTCGCGCACGCGTTTTACGGTCTGCCAAATGTGAAAGTCGTTATCCTCTATCCGCGCGGCAAGATCAGCCCGCTGCAGGAAAAACTGTTCTGTACCCTGGGCGGCAACATTGAAACCGTGGCGATTGATGGCGACTTCGATGCCTGTCAGGCGCTGGTAAAACAGGCCTTTGACGATGAAGAGTTGAAGGTCGCTCTGGGTCTGAATTCGGCGAACTCCATTAACATCAGCCGCCTGCTGGCGCAAATTTGCTACTACTTTGAAGCGGTGGCGCAGCTGCCGCAGGAAGCGCGTAACCAGCTGGTGATTTCCGTGCCGAGCGGTAACTTCGGCGATCTGACCGCGGGTCTGCTGGCGAAGTCTTTAGGCCTGCCGATTAAACGCTTTATTGCCGCCACCAACGCCAATGATACCGTGCCGCGTTTCCTGCAGGACGGCAACTGGGCGCCGAAAGCGACCCAGGCGACGCTGTCTAACGCGATGGACGTCAGCCAGCCGAACAACTGGCCGCGCGTGGAAGAGCTGTTCCGTCGCAAAGTCTGGCGTCTGAACGAGCTGGGCTATGCGGCGGTGGACGATGAAACCACCAAACAGGCGATGCGTGAGCTGAAAGCCATTGGCTACACCTCTGAGCCGCACGCAGCCATCGCCTGGCGCGCGCTGCGCGACCAGCTGCAGCCGGGTGAATATGGTCTGTTCCTCGGCACCGCGCATCCGGCGAAGTTCAAGGAGAGCGTTGAAGAGATCCTCCAGGAGACGCTGCCGCTGCCGAAAGAGCTGGCCGATCGCGCTGACCTGCCGCTGCTGTCGCATAATCTGCCGGCGGATTTCGCCGCGCTGCGTCAGCTGATGATGGGCAAAGCGTAACCGCGCTTATCCCTGCGCGTATTTATCCAGCCGGACCTGAGCGTCCGGCTTTTTTAGCGGCAAAAAAGGAGAAATTATGCAGAAATCAGGCAGGGAAAATGGATGAATTACCAATAAATGCCGGACGTCAGAGATTAGGATTGCGGAGAATAACCAGCGGTGTTGTGGCGGGGTAATCTTTTGTTATCGGCCCGAACGGGGACTGTTAATTAAGGGGAAACCTATGTCAAAGCTGAAATCTGTGATCCTTGCGCTTTCGATGTCGCTGGTGGCTCCTGCGGTGGTACATGCAGCGGAAATTACGCTGGTTCCGGCGGTTAAACTGCAAATTGGCGATCGTGACAGCCACGGCAACTACTGGGATGGCGGCCACTGGCGCGATCATGCATGGTGGGGACGTCATTACGAGTGGCGCGATAACCGCTGGCGCCCGCATGATGAGCATCGCCATGACCACCATCGCGGCCGCGGAGCGGATCGCGACTGGCACCATCGCTAAACCGATTCCCCCGGCCGCCGGCAGCGGCCGGGGAGCCCGCTAGCGCTCGTGGCGTTTAAAGACCATTTCACCGTTACCGGAGGCTTCTGAATCAAAGAAATAGCCTTCGCTGTCGAAGCCGGCAAGCTGTTCCGGCTGGGTTAGACGCTTCTCAATGATATAGCGGCTCATTAAACCGCGCGCCTTCTTGGCGTAGAAGCTAATGACCTTAAACTTACCGTTTTTCTCATCGAGGAACACCGGCTTAATGATTTGCCCCTGCAGCCGTTTGGTTTTCACCGAACGGAAGTATTCGTCGGAGGCGAGATTAATGACGATATCGTCGCCCTGGGCTTTCAGCGCCTGGTTTAGCGTGTCGGTAATCACGTCGCCCCAGAACTGGTAAAGATCTTTCCCGTTGGGGTTTTCCAGCTTAATGCCCATTTCCAGACGATAAGGCTGCATCAGATCCAGCGGGCGCAGCACACCATAGAGGCCGGAAAGCATGCGCAGATGCTGCTGGGCGAAATCAAAATCGGCTTCGCTGAGGGTTTCCGCCTGCAGTCCGGTATATACGTCGCCTTTAAAGGCCAGAATCGCCTGGCGAGCGTTTTGCGGGGTAAAGTCCGGGTGCCAGTCGTGAAAGCGGGTGGCGTTCAGATCCGCCAGTTTATCGCTGATGCTCATCAGCTTAGCGATCTGCGGCGCAGAGAGCTGGCGCGCGACGCCGATCAGCTGTTGCGAATACTCCAGCAGCTCAGGCTGAGTGTAACGTGTGGTCGCCAGCGGGCTTTGGTAGTCGAGCGTTTTGGCAGGTGAAATCAGAATCAACATATCCAGTCCTTGCAGGAGATTTTCCGTGACTTTAACAAAAAAAGGCCATGGTGGGATCGATAGCTGCGATTGCCGCGCTATTCGCGCGGCAGATCATCCCAGCTTCCCGGCGCCAGCTGCTGACGGATCTCCGGATAGCGCGTGGCGTCAAAGGTCGGCTGGACGCCGCGTCGCCGCTGGCTGAGATAATCGCCCGCCAGCAGCCGCACCGTCGGCGATAGCAGCAGGATCGCCGTCAGGTTGGTGATGGCCATCAGCGCCATAATGGTGTCCGCCAGCTGCCAGACGACCGGTAAACCGATCCGCGTCCCCATCAGTACCATCAGGATCGTCAGGATCCGCAGTCCCCAGATATGGCGAGGGCGATTAAGACGCAGGAATATCAGGTTATTTTCTGCGTAGATGTAGTTTGCGACGATAGAACTAAAGGCGAAGAGCAGCACGATGAAGGCGACGAAGCCGGCTCCCCAGCCGCCGATTAGCCCGCTCATGGCCTGCTGCAGAGCCTGGATACCATTGGCGGAATCTTCCGTGGCTCCGCGCGGGGCGAGCATGATAATCACCGCACTGGCGGTACAGATGACAATCGTATCAATAAATACGCCAATCATCTGCACAATTCCCTGCGCCGCCGGATGAGGTGGCCAGGAGGCCGCCGCCGCCGCTGCGTTAGGCGTCGAACCCATTCCCGCTTCGTTTGAGAACATGCCGCGTTGAAAACCGCTGGTTAATGCCTGACTGATGGTATAGCCCACCGCGCCGGCAGCGGCTTCCTGCCAGCCGAACGCACAGCGAAAAATGGTTTCGAAAATAGCCGGTAGCGCCGTGATATGCCAGAGGCCAATGAGCAGACTGGTGGCCACCCACAGCAGCGCCATGAGCGGCACGATCCACTGCATTAAGCGCGCCACGCCCCGCAGGCCGCGCACGATCGTCAGCAGGGTTATCGCTGCCAGGAAGCCACCGGTGATAAGAACGGGAAAATCAAAAGCATAGGCCATTGCATTCGCCACTGAATTGGCCTGAACCGTGTTAAAAATAACCCCGTAGGCCAGCAGCAGGAGAATCGAAAATATCACCCCCATCCAGCGCATTCCTAAGCCTCGGGACATGTACCAGGCTGGGCCACCGCGAAATTGCCCCTGCTCATCGCGCTCTTTATACAGCTGGGCAAGGGAACATTCGGCAAAACTGCTGGCCATGCCGAGCAGCGCCGAGACCCACATCCAGAAGACGGCCCCGGGCCCGCCTGCGGCGATGGCCAGCGCAACGCCGGCAAGGTTGCCGCTACCGACCCGCGCGGCCAGGCTGGTACACAGGGCCTGAAAGGACGTTAACCCGTGGGGCTGGGGCAGGAGGCTTTTTTTTAGACTTTTCCCAAACTGGCGAACATAACGAAACTGAATGAATTTCGTTCGCCAGGTAAACCAGACGCCAGCGCCCAGTAACAGATAAATCATTACCGAGCCCCAGAGTATTTCATTGATAAAAGAGAAAAAATCAGGCATTAAACATCCTCTTGTCCATGCCGGTACGCTACTGTAAGCGTTACCAATTCAGTGACAATCCCTTAACATTCAGAGAATTAATTCATCCAGTTTATCACACTCTGCGCTCTTGCATGGTCCGCAGTTGCGCTGAAGATGCAGCGTGTTATCATCTTGGCAGACCGGTTACATCCCCTTAACTGCTGTTTAAGAGAAACACTATCATGACGGATAAATTGACTTCTCTGCGTCAGTACACCACTGTCGTAGCTGATACCGGAGATATTGCGGCAATGAAGCTGTATCAGCCTCAGGATGCCACGACGAACCCTTCTTTGATTCTTGGCGCGGCTCAGATTCCTGAGTACCGTAAGCTGATTGATGACGCTGTTGTGTGGGCCCGCGGCCAGAGCAGCGATCGCGCGCAGCAGATTATCGATGCTTCCGATAAACTGGCGGTGAACATTGGTCTCGAAATCCTCAAGCTGATTCCAGGCCGTATTTCAACCGAAGTTGATGCGCGTCTCTCCTATGACACTCAGGCTTCCATCGCTAAAGCGAAACGCATCATCAAGCTGTACAACGATGCCGGCATCGGTAACGATCGCATTCTGATTAAACTGGCTTCTACCTGGCAGGGCATTTGCGCCGCCGAGCAGCTGGAAAAAGAAGGCATCAACTGTAACCTGACTCTGCTGTTCTCCTTCGCTCAGGCTCGCGCTTGTGCGGAAGCGGGCGTATTCCTGATCTCGCCGTTCGTTGGCCGTATCCTCGACTGGTACAAAGCGAACACCGACAAGAAAGAGTACGCGCCGGCTGAAGATCCGGGCGTGGTTTCGGTGAGTGAAATCTATGAGTACTACAAGCAGCACGGTTACGAAACTGTCGTCATGGGCGCGAGCTTCCGTAACGTCGGCGAAATCCTCGAACTGGCCGGCTGTGACCGTCTGACCATCGCCCCGGCTCTGCTGAAAGAGCTGGCAGAAAGCGAAGGCGCTATCGAGCGTAAACTGGCGTTCAGCGGCGAAGTGAAAGCGCGCCCGGAACGTATCACCGAATCCCAGTTCCTGTGGCAGCACAACCAGGATCCGATGGCGGTAGACAAACTGGCGGAAGGTATCCGTAAGTTTGCGATCGACCAGGAAAAACTGGAAAAAATGATCGGCGATCTGCTGTAATCCCCCATGTGGCCGACGTTCGTCGGCCACATTAAACTGTCTGTCACGCTCCCCTCAGTGTATCATTCTGTTTATACTCGTCGTCTTTCAGGTTGCTGATGCGTTGGCTTTGCCCACTCGCCCGGTGATTGCATGATCAATGCTAGCTGGCCCTGGGTTCGCTGCCTTTTTGCACCTTAAAGCTCATAACGTCCCATGACACTGTTTGAACGGAATAACGATGAATACCTTACGAATCGGCTTAGTTTCCATTTCCGATCGCGCCTCCAGCGGCGTCTATCAGGATAAAGGCATCCCGGCGCTCGAAGAGTGGCTGGCGCGTGCGCTGACCACGCCTTTCGAGCTCCAGACCCGCTTAATCCCTGACGAACAGGTGATTATCGAGCAAACGCTGTGTGAGCTGGTTGACGAGATGGGCTGCCATCTGGTGTTAACCACCGGCGGTACCGGCCCCGCGCGGCGTGACGTCACGCCCGATGCGACGCTGGCCGTCGCCGATCGCATGATGCCGGGCTTCGGTGAGCAAATGCGCCAGGTTAGCCTACACTTCGTCCCGACGGCTATCCTTTCTCGTCAGGTTGGCGTGATCCGCAAACAGGCGCTGATTTTGAATTTGCCGGGTCAACCGAAAGCGATTCAGGAAACCCTTGAGGGGGTGAAAGACGCTGAGGGTCAGGTACTGGTGCAGGGGGTTTTTGCCAGTGTACCCTATTGTATACAGTTGCTTGAGGGCCCCTATGTCGAGACTGCAGCGGATGTCGTAGCAGCTTTTCGCCCAAAAAGCGCAAGGCGTGAAACTTTATCCTGAATTTGATCCATTCCTGATATAACCTGCATCGCTGGTGGTGTGCCGTTTTATTTACGATATAGTGTTTTTTATTTTACACCGTCGGTAAAACACCCTATACACCTCTGGATAAAGCGCTTTGTTATGTCACAAGATACCCGACCTCTGAATCGACAAGACTATAAAACTCTGACGCTGGCTGCCCTTGGCGGGGCGCTGGAGTTTTATGATTTCATTATCTTCGTTTTCTTTGCCGCCGTTGTCGGGGAGCTGTTCTTTCCGACGGATATCCCGGAATGGCTGCGTCAGGTGCAGACCTTCGGCGTCTTTGCCGCTGGCTACCTGGCGCGTCCTCTTGGCGGCATTATCATGGCCCACTTCGGCGATCTGGTCGGGCGCAAGAAAATGTTTACCCTGAGCATTTTGCTGATGGCGCTGCCGACGCTGGCGATGGGTCTGCTGCCGACCTATGAGTCGATGGGGATCGTGGCGCCGCTGCTGCTGCTGCTGATGCGCATTCTGCAGGGTGCGGCTATCGGCGGTGAAGTACCCGGCGCGTGGGTGTTTGTGGCCGAGCACGTACCGGAAAAGCGCATCGGTATTGCCTGCGGCACCCTCACTGCCGGCCTGACGGTCGGTATACTGCTCGGTTCGGTGGTCGCGACGCTGATTAATACCAGCCTGACGCCGCAGGGGATCCATGACGGCGGCTGGCGCATTCCCTTCCTGTTAGGCGGCGTGTTTGGCCTGGTCGCCATGTATTTGCGTCGTTGGCTGCAGGAAACGCCGATATTCCTCGAAATGCAGCGGCGTAAAGCCCTGGCGCAGGAGCTGCCGGTTAAATCCGTGGTGCTGAAGCATCAGAAAGCGGTGGTGGTCTCTATGCTGCTGACCTGGCTCCTGTCCGCCGGCATCGTGGTGGTGATTCTGATGTCGCCGGTCTGGCTACAAAAGCACTACGGTTTTGCTCCGGCAGTCACCCTGCAGGCCAACAGCATTGCCACAATAATGCTGTGCATCGGCTGTTTGCTGGCGGGGCTGGCGGCGGATCGGTTTGGCGCCAGCCGGACTTTGATCGTCGGGAGCCTGTTGCTGGCGCTCTCCAGCTGGGCGTTTTATCACCTTGCGGGCAGCAGTCCGCAGCAGCTGTTCTTGCTGTATGGCACGGTGGGATTATGCGTCGGCGTGGTGGGAGCGGTGCCTTATGTGATGGTGCGCGCCTTCCCGGCGGCGGTGCGCTTTACCGGAATTTCGTTCTCCTATAACGTCTCTTACGCCATCTTTGGTGGCCTGACGCCGATTGCCGTCACGATGTTAATGGGCGTTTCGCCAATGGCTCCCGCCTGGTATGTACTGGCGCTTTCGCTGATGGGATTAGGATTGGGAATCTGGCTGCGCCAGGGAATGCATCGCGAAGCTACCGCTGAGACGGGGGAGTTACAGCGCCTGCCGTAACGTTCCGCGGGCAACCCCCTCGCTCCGTCGGGGCGAGGGGGTGTTTATCACAGTGGCGCGCCGATTGGCAGCACCGTACGGCCAAACTGCTCGTTCAGGACTTCAGCCATCGCCAGGTAAATGGCGCTACCGCCGCAGACCAGGCCAAGGTAGCCCGCAATTTTGACGATACCTTCGTTATCCGCCAGATGACCGATTGCCAGCAGCGCAAACAGGACGGTCAGGCTCAGGAAGACGAATTGCAGCACCCGTGCGGCTTTCAGGGTGCCGAAGAACATAAACAGCGTGAAGACTCCCCATAGTCCGAGATACATGCCCAGGAAGTGCGCATTTGGCGCTTCTGCCAGGCCCATTTTCGGCATCAGAAGAATCGCGACCAACGTCAGCCAGAAGGCGCCGTAGGAGGTAAAAGCGGTTAAACCAAAGGTGTTGCCTTTTTTAAATTCCAGCAGGCCGGCGAAAATCTGCGCAATGCCGCCGTAAAAAATGCCCATCGCCAGGATAGCTACATCAAACGCGAACAGGCCGCTATTCGCCAGGTTAAGCAGAACAGTGGTCATGCCGAAGCCCATAAGGCCCAGCGGTGCCGGATTAGCCAACTTAGTGTTGCCCATAATTCCTCAGAATAATGATTAGAAAGGGAAGCATTACCCCGCCATACGGTGGCGGGGCGCGGCATAATAATGAGGCCCCGGATAACTGTCTATGATCTGGCGGGGTATTTTTCGCCAATTTACGCAGCGAGCGCGTAATGCCGCTCATGGTTGATCGACGGGCAGAGGAGCGGGGCGTCGGGTGGCATGATGCTGAACAATGAACGCCGCTTTCCTGCCCGCTCCTGGCGTGGATATTCCCGCCCCCGTCCCGTCGGCGGCAATATAAAGATAAAAATTTTTTTGCCTCCCCCCTTGATGAAGCGGTGGGCGACCCCATCTTGTAGTCAACCGCAGTGAATGAACCTGAAAAAAATGATGTCGGGGCAGTTGAAACCAAAGGTTTCGCCCTTATTACAGGTTTACAACCACATGTTGATCGAATTTTTAGTGGAGACGTTTAGATGGGTAAAATTATTGGTATCGACCTGGGTACTACCAACTCTTGTGTAGCGATTATGGATGGCACTACTGCACGTGTGCTGGAGAACGCCGAAGGCGATCGCACCACGCCTTCTATCATTGCTTATACCCAGGATGGTGAAACTCTGGTTGGTCAGCCGGCTAAACGTCAGGCAGTGACAAACCCGCAAAATACTCTGTTTGCGATTAAACGCCTGATTGGTCGCCGCTTCCAGGACGAAGAAGTTCAGCGTGACGTATCCATCATGCCGTACAAAATCATCGGCGCCGACAACGGCGACGCATGGCTTGATGTGAAAGGTCAGAAAATGGCACCGCCGCAGATCTCTGCCGAAGTGCTGAAGAAAATGAAGAAAACGGCAGAAGATTACCTGGGTGAACCGGTAACTGAAGCGGTTATCACCGTACCGGCCTACTTTAACGATGCTCAGCGTCAGGCAACTAAAGACGCCGGCCGTATCGCAGGTCTGGAAGTCAAACGTATCATCAACGAACCGACCGCCGCTGCGCTGGCTTACGGTCTGGATAAAGAAGTCGGCAACCGTACTATCGCGGTTTACGACCTTGGTGGTGGTACCTTCGATATCTCTATTATCGAAATCGACGAAGTTGACGGCGAAAAAACCTTCGAAGTTCTGGCAACCAACGGTGATACCCACCTGGGTGGTGAAGACTTCGATAGCCGCATGATCAACTACCTCGTTGACGAGTTTAAGAAAGATCAGGGCATTGACCTGCGTAACGATCCGCTGGCCATGCAGCGTCTGAAAGAAGCGGCTGAAAAAGCGAAAATTGAGCTTTCTTCCGCTCAGCAGACCGACGTGAACCTGCCGTACATCACTGCAGACGCCACCGGTCCGAAACACATGAACATCAAAGTGACGCGTGCGAAACTGGAGAGCCTGGTTGAAGATCTGGTTAACCGCTCCATCGAGCCGCTGAAAGTTGCTCTGCAGGATGCTGGCCTGTCCGTGTCCGATATCCAGGACGTTATCCTGGTCGGTGGTCAGACTCGTATGCCGATGGTGCAGAAGAAAGTGGCTGAGTTCTTCGGTAAAGAGCCGCGTAAAGACGTTAACCCGGATGAAGCGGTCGCTATCGGCGCTGCGGTTCAGGGCGGCGTACTGACCGGTGAAGTGAAAGACGTTCTGCTGCTGGACGTTACCCCGCTGTCGCTGGGTATCGAAACCATGGGCGGCGTCATGACTGCGCTGATCAACAAAAATACCACCATCCCGACCAAGCACAGCCAGGTGTTCTCTACTGCAGAAGACAACCAGTCTGCGGTAACCATCCATGTGATTCAGGGCGAGCGTAAACGCGCCTCCGATAACAAATCACTGGGTCAGTTCAACCTGGATGGGATTAACCCGGCACCGCGCGGCATGCCGCAGATCGAAGTCACCTTCGACATCGATGCTGATGGGATCCTGCACGTGTCGGCGAAGGACAAAAACAGCGGTAAAGAGCAGAAAATTACCATTAAAGCGTCTTCTGGCCTGAACGAAGAAGAAATTGCCAAAATGGTTCGCGATGCGGAAGCGAATGCTGAATCTGACCGTAAGTTCGAAGAGCTGGTTCAGACCCGCAACCAGGGTGACCATCTGCTGCACAGCACCCGTAAGCAGGTTGAAGAAGCAGGCGACAAACTGCCGGCTGACGACAAAACGGCGATCGAGTCTGCGCTGACCGCGCTGGAAACCTCGCTGAAAGGTGAAGATAAAGCCGATATTGAAGCGAAAATGCAGGCGCTGGCGCAGGCTTCGCAGAAGCTGATGGAAATTGCTCAGCAGCAGCACGCTCAGCAGCAGGCTGGCGGCGCTGAAGCTTCCGAAGGCAATGCGAAGGACGACGATGTCGTTGACGCAGAGTTCGAAGAAGTGAAAGACAAAAAATAATCGCCCTTTGAACGGGTAAAACACTGGCACGGGCGAAGAGGTTTCCTCTCCGCCCGTGCACGCATGTTAAGGGGCTGAAAAACACCAATGGCAAAGCAAGATTATTACGAGATTTTGGGCGTTTCCAAAACAGCGGATGAGCGTGAAATCAAAAAGGCCTACAAGCGCCTGGCCATGAAATATCACCCGGACCGTAACCAGGGCGATAAAGAAGCCGAAGCCAGATTTAAAGAAATTAAAGAAGCGTATGAAGTCCTGACTGATGACCAGAAGCGTGCGGCCTACGATCAGTACGGCCATGCGGCCTTTGAACAAGGCGGCATGGGCGGCGGCGGCGGTTTTGGCGGCGGCGCAGATTTCAGTGATATCTTTGGCGATGTTTTCGGCGATATCTTCGGCGGCGGTCGCGGCCGTCAACGCGCAGCGCGTGGCGCTGACCTGCGTTACAACATGGAACTGACGCTGGAAGAAGCCGTTCGCGGCGTGACGAAAGAGATTCGTATTCCGACGCTGGAAGAGTGTGATGTCTGTCACGGCAGCGGCGCGAAAGCCGGCAGCAAGCCGCAAACCTGTCCAACCTGTCACGGCGCCGGTCAGGTACAGATGCGCCAGGGCTTCTTTGCCGTTCAGCAAACCTGTCCTCATTGCCAGGGACGCGGGACGCTGATTAAAGATCCGTGCAACAAATGCCACGGCCACGGTCGGGTTGAGAAAACCAAAACCCTGTCGGTTAAAATCCCGGCGGGTGTCGATACCGGCGATCGTATTCGTCTCTCAGGCGAAGGTGAAGCGGGTGAGCACGGCGCTCCGGCGGGCGACCTGTACGTTCAGGTCCAGGTTAAGCAGCACGCCATTTTTGAGCGTGAGGGCAATAACCTGTACTGCGAAGTGCCGATTAACTTCACCATGGCCGCACTCGGCGGTGAGATTGAAGTTCCGACGCTGGATGGCCGCGTGAACCTGAAAGTACCAGGCGAAACGCAGACCGGCAAGCTGTTCCGCATGCGTGGTAAAGGCGTGAAGTCGGTGCGCGGCGGTGCGCAGGGCGATCTGCTGTGTCGTGTGGTGGTTGAAACGCCGGTCGGGCTGAATGACAAACAGAAACAGCTGCTCAAGGATCTGCAGGAAAGTTTTGGCGGCCCGACGGGGGAGAAAAACAGCCCGCGCTCCAAAAGTTTCTTTGACGGCGTGAAGAAGTTCTTCGACGATTTGACCCGCTAATCCACAGCGAGTTTAAAAAGCCACTTTATTGTTAAAGTGGCTTTTTTGTTTATAGCCCACTATCTGTTAATGATCTCTGTATCTCCCCGCCGGGGTGCTTGTTGCTAAGTCTGGTTTCATATCGTAAAAGCCGATCTATAACGCAATAATAAACTTATTTTTTCGAAGTGTTATGGCGACTAAAATAGTTTCATCGATGAATTAGCCTTATAGAGAGAGTAAACGTGAAACATCTGCAGCGTTTTTTTAGTAGCGATGCTTCAGGAGGGATTATCCTTATTTGCGCGGCTGCGCTGGCGATGCTATTGGCTAATACCGGCGCGACCAGCGCTCTGTACCACTCTTTTCTGCAAACGCCCGTTCAGCTGCGTGTGGGCGCGTTGGAAATCAATAAGAACATGCTGCTGTGGATTAACGATGCGCTGATGGCGGTCTTCTTTCTGTTGATTGGTCTGGAGGTGAAGCGTGAGATGATTCAGGGCGCGCTAGCCAGCCGTCGTCAGGCGGTTTTCCCGGTGGTCGCCGCCTTCGGCGGGATGGTGGTTCCGGCGTTGATTTACCTGGCGTTTAACGCTCAGGATCCGATTACCCGGGAAGGGTGGGCGATTCCGGCGGCGACCGATATCGCCTTTGCACTGGGCGTTCTGGCCCTGTTGGGGAGCCGCGTGCCCACCGCGCTGAAAATTTTCCTGATGGCGTTGGCCATTATTGATGACCTGGGGGCGATCGTCATTATTGCCCTGTTCTATACCCACGATCTGTCGATGCTGTCGCTGGCCGTTGCGGCAGGGGCGATCGTCGTGCTGGCGGCGCTGAATCTGTGCGGCGTCCGGCGGAGCGGTATTTACCTCCTGGTGGGGGCCGTGCTGTGGACCGCGGTGTTGAAATCCGGCGTTCACGCGACTTTAGCCGGGGTCATTGTCGGCTTCATGATCCCGCTGAAGGAACGCGCCGGCAAATCTCCGGCCAGGCAGCTTGAGCATGTCCTGCATCCGTGGGTGGCTTATCTGATTTTACCGCTTTTCGCCTTCGCCAACGCCGGCGTGTCGCTGCAAGGCGTGACGCTTGAAGGGCTGACGTCGCTGCTACCGCTGGGCATCATTGCCGGGCTGTTTATTGGTAAGCCGCTAGGTATCAGTCTGTTCTGCTGGCTGGCGCTGAAGCTCAGGTGGGCTTCACTGCCGGAGGGCACTACCTGCCAGCAGATTATGGCCGTCGGCATTCTGTGCGGGATTGGCTTCACCATGTCGATTTTTATCGCCAGTCTGGCCTTCGGTAGCGTGGACCCCGGATTAATCAACTGGGCGAAGCTGGGGATCCTGATAGGTTCTGTCCTGTCGGCGGTTACCGGTTATATGATTCTTCGTAGGTGGATAGCAGGTCCCGCCGCCGTTTAACCTTCACGGGAGAGCCTCCGAAGGCTCTCCCTGGCATTATCAGGGAGAGAAATATGTCGCATATTAATTACAACCATTTGTACTACTTCTGGCACGTTTATAAGGAAGGCTCCGTTGTTGGCGCTGCGGAGGCATTGTTCCTGACCCCGCAGACCATCACCGGGCAAATCAAAGCGCTTGAAGAGCGCCTGCAGGGGAAGCTGTTTAAGCGTAAGGGCAGGGGGCTGGAGCCGAGCGAGCTGGGGGAGCTGGTATTTCGCTACGCTGACCGTATGTTCACGCTGAGCCAGGAGATGCTCGATATTGTGAACTACCGCAAAGAGTCCAACCTGCTGTTTGACGTTGGCGTCGCCGATGCGCTGTCGAAACGGCTGGTGAGCGGGGTGCTGGATGCGGCGGTGGTCGATAATGAACAGATTCACCTGCGCTGTTTTGAGTCGACCCACGAAATGCTGCTGGAGCAGCTCAGCCAGCACAAGCTGGATATGATTATCTCTGACTGCCCGATTGACTCCACGCAGCAGGAAGGGCTGTTTTCGGTGCGTATCGGGGAGTGCAGCGTGAGTTTCTGGTGTATGAATCCGCCGCCGGAAAAACCGTTTCCCGCTTGTCTGGAGGAGCGCCGTTTACTGATCCCCGGGCGCCGTTCGATGCTGGGGCGCAAGTTACTCAACTGGTTCAATTCGCAGGGACTGAAGGTCGAAATTCTCGGTGAGTTTGACGATGCGGCTCTGATGAAGGCATTCGGCGCGGCGCACAATGCGATTTTTGTCGCCCCAACGCTTTACGCCCATGATTTCTATCATGATGAGTCAATTATTGAGATTGGGCGGATGGATAATGTGATGGAGGAGTACCACGCCATCTTTGCTGAAAGGATGATTCAGCATCCGGCGGTGCAGCGTATCTGCAATCGCGACTATTCAGCGCTCTTTACCTCGCCCGTATCGTAACGACACCTTGCGCCTGCGGCGCTTCTGGCGTAAATGACAGGCATAAAAAAACCCGCTTTCGCGGGTTTTTCTACAAAGCGATAACAAGCAGGCGATTAAGCCAGTTTGTTGATCTGAGCGGTCAGGTTTGCTTTATGACGCGCAGCTTTGTTTTTGTGGATCAGACCTTTAGCAGCCTGACGGTCCACGATCGGTTGCATTTCGTTAAATGCTTTCAGTGCAGTAGCTTTGTCGCCAGCTTCGATAGCTGCGTATACTTTCTTGATGAAAGTACGCATCATAGAGCGACGGCTAGCGTTGTGCTTGCGGGCCTTTTCAGACTGAACGGCGCGCTTCTTAGCTGATTTGATATTAGCCAAGGTCCAACTCCCAAATGTGTTCTATATGGACAATTCAAAGGCCGAGGAATATGCCCGTTTAGCCTTCTTTTGTCAATGGATTTGTGCAAATAAGCGCCGCTTAAAACAACAACGCTTTATTACGTAGTGATGGCGCAAGATTCTACCAGCTTGTTGCAGGCGAATACAGCCTTTCCACCATAAAAATCGAAGGGGGCGGGGAGTTTTTCACGTATTCCCGCGCTGAGTGGATGAATTCCCGGGATCTTTCGCTGAAGAGGTGCAATCGCTGGTTAACGTCGTCAGTTGTACAAGGTATACTCGGACGATTTTCACTGTTTTGAGCCAGACATGAAGCTGATACGCGGCATACATAATCTCAGTCAGGCGCCGCACGGGTGCGTGCTGACCATTGGAAATTTTGACGGTGTGCATCGCGGGCATCAGGCGCTGCTGCAGCGTTTGCGCGCAGAAGGCCGCCAGCGTGGTCTACCGGTGGTGGTGATGATTTTCGAACCACAGCCGCTGGAGCTGTTTGCCGCCGATAAGGCGCCAGCACGTTTGACGCGTCTGCGGGAAAAGCTGGGCTATCTGGCTGAAAGCGGCGTCGACTATGTGCTGTGCGTGCGTTTTGACCGACGCTTCGCCGCCTTGACCGCGCAGGACTTTATCAGCGAACTGCTGGTGCGCCGGTTAGGCGTGCAGTTCCTCGCCGTCGGCGATGATTTCCGCTTTGGCGCTGGTCGCCAGGGGGATTTCTTGTTATTACAGAAAGCGGGTGCGGAATACGGTTTTGACGTCACCAGTACCCAAACCTTCTGTGAAGGCGGCGTGCGTATCAGCAGCACGGCGGTGCGCCAGGCGCTGGCGGACGACGACCTTGCGCTGGCGGAAACTCTGCTGGGTCATCCCTTTGCCATTTCCGGGCGGGTGGTCCACGGCGATGAGCTGGGGCGCACCATCGGTTTCCCGACGGCGAACTTACCGCTACGTCGTCAGGTTTCCCCGGTGAAAGGGGTCTATGCGGTTGAAGTGCGCGGACTGGGCGACACACCGTTAGTGGGCGTCGCCAATATTGGCACCCGCCCAACGGTCGCTGGCGTGCGGCAACAGCTGGAAGTGCATCTGCTGGACGTTGTAATGGACCTCTATGGTCGCCATATAGATGTAATACTGCGTAAAAAAATACGTAACGAACAGC
Organism: Klebsiella sp. NPDC088457; assembly: GCF_044900465.1. NCBI lineage: Bacteria > Pseudomonadati > Pseudomonadota > Gammaproteobacteria > Enterobacterales > Enterobacteriaceae > Klebsiella > Klebsiella sp. NPDC088457. Next base: position 116,423 of record NZ_JBJDNH010000013.1, read on the forward strand.
GATTTGCGTCGCTCGATGAGCTGAAGGCGCAAATTGCACGAGATGAGTTAACGGCCCGCGAGTTCTTTGGGCTGACCAGCCAGGCATAAGCCTGTTGGTGTTAATCAAACCGAAATACGGAACCGAGAATCTGATGAGTGACTATAAATCGACCCTGAATTTGCCGGAAACAGGGTTCCCGATGCGTGGCGACCTCGCCAAACGCGAACCGGGGATGCTGGCGCGTTGGACCGATGATGACCTGTACGGCATCATCCGTGCAGCGAAAAAAGGCAAAAAAACCTTCATTCTGCATGATGGCCCTCCTTATGCGAATGGCAGCATTCATATTGGTCACTCGGTTAACAAGATTCTGAAAGACATTATCGTTAAGTCCAAAGGGCTGGCGGGCTATGATTCGCCTTACGTGCCGGGTTGGGACTGCCACGGTCTGCCGATCGAGCTGAAAGTGGAGCAGGAGTACGGCAAACCGGGGGAAAAATTCACCGCGGCGGAATTCCGCGCCAAATGCCGTGAATACGCGGCGACGCAGGTCGACGGGCAGCGTAAAGACTTTATCCGCCTCGGCGTGCTGGGCGACTGGTCGCATCCGTACCTGACCATGGACTTCAAAACCGAAGCCAATATCATCCGCGCGCTGGGTAAAATCATCGGCAACGGCCACCTGCATAAGGGGGCGAAGCCGGTGCACTGGTGCGTGGACTGCCGTTCCGCGCTGGCGGAAGCGGAAGTTGAGTACTACGACAAAACCTCGCCTTCTATCGATGTGGCGTTCCACGCGGTCGATAAAGCGGCGGTAGAAGCGAAATTCGGCGTTGCCGATGTCAGCGGCCCGATCTCGCTGGTTATCTGGACCACCACGCCGTGGACGCTGCCGGCCAACCGCGCCATTTCGCTGTCTGCGGAATTTGACTACGCGCTGGTGCAGGTTGACGGCCAGGCGCTGATTGTGGCGAAAGACCTGGTTGAAAGCGTCATGAAACGCGTGGGTATCGCGGATTACACCATCCTGGCGGTGGTGCAAGGTGCCGCGCTGGAGCTGATGCGCTTTAAGCATCCGTTCCTCGACTTTGACGTTCCGGCGATCCTTGGCGATCACGTTACGCTGGATGCGGGTACCGGCGCGGTCCATACCGCCGGCGGCCACGGTCCGGATGACTACACCATCAGCCAGAAATATGCGCTGGAAATTGCTAACCCGGTGGGGCCGGACGGCTCCTATCTGCCAGGAACTTATCCGGCGCTGGACGGCATCAACGTCTTTAAAGCCAACGACATTATCGTTGAGATGCTGCGTGGCAGCGGCGCGCTGCTGCACGTGGAAAAAATGCAGCACAGCTATCCGTGCTGCTGGCGCCACAAGTCGCCGATCATCTTCCGCGCCACCCCGCAGTGGTTCGTGAGTATGGATCAGCAGGGCCTGCGTGCGCAGTCGCTGAAAGAGATCAAAGGCGTGCAGTGGATCCCGGACTGGGGTCAGGCGCGTATCGAGTCGATGGTGGCCAACCGTCCGGACTGGTGTATCTCCCGTCAGCGTACCTGGGGCGTGCCGATGTCGCTGTTCGTACACAAAGAGACGCAGGAACTGCATCCGCGCACGCTGGAGCTGATGGAAGAAGTCGCTAAACGCGTCGAAGTCGACGGGATTCAGGCATGGTGGGATCTGGACGCAAGCGAAATTCTTGGCGCCGATGCCGATAGCTACGAGAAGGTGCCGGATACCCTGGACGTATGGTTCGACTCCGGGTCTACCCACTCTTCCGTGGTCGACGTGCGTCCGGAATTTTCGGGTCACGCTGCCGATATGTATCTGGAAGGTTCCGACCAGCACCGCGGCTGGTTCATGTCCTCGCTGATGATCTCCACGGCGATGAAGGGCAAAGCGCCGTACCGCCAGGTACTGACCCACGGCTTTACCGTTGATGGTCAGGGACGCAAGATGTCCAAATCCATCGGCAACACCGTCTCCCCGCAGGATGTGATGAACAAACTGGGCGCGGATATTCTGCGTCTGTGGGTGGCCTCTACCGACTATACCGGCGAAATGGCGGTCTCAGACGAGATCCTCAAACGTGCCGCCGACAGCTATCGTCGTATCCGTAACACCGCGCGCTTCCTGCTGGCGAACCTCAACGGTTTCGATCCGCTGACAGACATGGTGAAACCGGAAGAGATGGTGGTGCTCGATCGCTGGGCGGTAGGCTGCGCGAAAGCGGCGCAGGAAGATATCCTGAAAGCCTACGAATCCTACGATTTCCACGAAGTGGTGCAGCGTCTGATGCGTTTCTGCTCCATCGAAATGGGCTCGTTCTATCTCGACATCATCAAAGACCGCCAGTACACCGCGAAAGCGGACAGCGTGGCGCGTCGTAGCTGTCAGACCGCGCTGTTCCATATCGTCGAAGCGCTGGTTCGCTGGATGGCGCCGATCATGTCCTTCACCGCAGACGAAATCTGGGGCTACCTGCCGGGTTCCCGTGAGAAATACGTCTTTACCGGCGAGTGGTATGAAGGTCTGTTCGGCCTGGCCGACGACGAAGCGATGAACGACGACTTCTGGGACGATCTGCTGCAGGTGCGCGGTGAAGTCAACAAGGTCATCGAGCAGGCGCGTGCTGACAAGCTGGTGGGCGGCTCTCTGGAAGCGGCGGTGACGCTGTATGCCGATGCCGATCTGGCGGCGAAGCTGAACGCGCTGGGCAGCGAATTGCGATTTGTCCTGTTGACCTCCGGGGCGACGGTTGCCGATGATACCCAGGCTCCGGCTGATGCCTGGCAGAGTGAACTGCTGAAAGGTCTGAAAGTCGTGCTGAGCAAAGCCGAAGGTGAGAAATGCCCACGCTGCTGGCACTACACCAGCGATGTCGGCAAGGTGGCGGAACACGCGGAAATCTGCGGTCGCTGTGTCAGCAACGTCGCCGGCGACGGCGAACAACGTAAGTTTGCCTGATGAGTAAATCTGTCTGTTCAACGGGGCTACGCTGGCTTTGGGTCGTCGTAGCGGTGCTGATTATCGATCTGGGCAGCAAATTCCTGATCATCCAGAACTTCGCTCTGGGGGATACGGTATCGCTGTTCCCGTCGCTTAATCTGCATTATGCGCGCAACTACGGCGCCGCTTTTAGCTTCCTCGCTGATAGCGGCGGCTGGCAGCGCTGGTTCTTTGCGGGAATCGCCATCGGTATCTGCGTGATTCTGGCGGTCTTGATGTACCGTTCGAAGGCCACGCAAAAGCTGAACAACATTGCCTACGCGCTGATCATTGGCGGCGCGTTGGGCAATTTGTTCGACCGGCTATGGCACGGTTTTGTCGTCGATATGATTGATTTCTACGTCGGCGACTGGCATTTCGCCACCTTCAACCTTGCCGATACCGCGATTTGCATCGGCGCGGCGCTGATTGTGCTGGAAGGCTTTTTACCTGGCGCGGCCAGAAAAACCGCCTGATCCTTGCCGGGCGACGTTCGCGTTGACCCGGCCTACATGATAAATTTGCCCTGCCGGCGCCTTTTAGCGGGCATCGGTGGGGTAACATACAGATTAAAACTTAGAGCAAACCTGCATGTCTAACTCTGTACAGAGCAACAGCGCGGTGCTGGTGCACTTCACGTTGAAACTTGATGATGGCTCCACCGCGGAGTCTACGCGCAACAACGGTAAGCCGGCCCTGTTTCGTCTTGGCGATGCATCGCTTTCCGAAGGCCTGGAGCAGCATCTGCTGGGGCTGAAAGCCGGGGATAAAACCACCTTTTCGCTGGAGCCTGATGCCGCGTTTGGCGTGCCAAGCCCGGATCTTATCCAGTATTTCTCCCGTCGCGAATTTATCGATGCGGGCGAGCCGGAAATCGGCGCGATTATGCTCTTTACCGCAATGGATGGCAGCGAAATGCCTGGCGTGATTCGTGAAGTGAACGGCGATTCGATCACCGTTGATTTCAACCACCCGCTGGCCGGGCGCACCGTCCATTTTGATATTGAAGTGCTGGAAGTCGATCCGGCGCTGGAGGAGTGAAATGCAGATCCTGTTGGCTAACCCGCGCGGCTTTTGCGCCGGCGTTGACCGCGCTATCAGCATTGTCGAAAACGCGCTGACGCTTTACGGCGCGCCGATTTATGTGCGTCATGAAGTGGTGCATAACCGCTATGTGGTCGATAGCCTGCGTAAACGCGGCGCCATTTTTATCGAACAGATTGGCGAAGTGCCGGACGGCGCGATCCTGATTTTCTCCGCGCACGGCGTTTCGCAGGCGGTACGTAACGAAGCGAAAAGCCGCGATCTGACGGTCTTTGACGCCACCTGTCCGCTGGTGACCAAGGTGCACATGGAAGTCGCCCGCGCCAGCCGCCGTGGCGAAGAGTCGATTCTGATCGGTCATGCCGGCCACCCGGAAGTCGAAGGGACGATGGGCCAGTACAGCAACCCGGCAGGGGGGATGTACCTGGTTGAATCGCCTGATGACGTCTGGACGCTGGAAGTGAAAGACGATGCCCGGCTGTCGTTTATGACCCAGACCACGCTCTCCGTCGACGATACCTCTGACGTGATCGATGCGCTGCGTGAGCGTTTCCCGAAAATTGTCGGCCCGCGTAAAGATGATATCTGTTATGCCACCACCAACCGTCAGGAAGCGGTGCGCGCGCTGGCGGAACAGGCCGATGTGGTGCTGGTGGTGGGGTCGAAAAACTCGTCCAACTCTAACCGGCTGGCGGAGCTGGCGCAGCGGATGGGCAAAGCGGCCTATCTGATTGACGATGCGACCGATATCCAGGAGACGTGGGTCAAAGAGGCGCAATGCGTGGGCGTAACCGCCGGCGCCTCGGCCCCGGATATCCTGGTGCAGAACGTGATTGCGCGTCTGCAGGCGCTCGGCGGCGGAGAAGCCGTGCCGCTGGAAGGCCGCGAAGAGAATATCGTTTTCGAGGTACCGAAAGAGCTGCGGGTTGATGTCCGTGAAGTAGAGTAAGTTCTTTCCTGCCCTGATGTGCGAAGATGCCAGACTTAACGTCTGGCATTTTTTTTGGAGAAACTATGCGCTTACCGATCATTCTTGATACCGATCCCGGCATTGACGATGCGGCGGCGATCGCCGCGGCGCTGTTCGCCCCTGAGCTGGATCTGCAATTGATGACCACGGTGGCGGGCAACGTGTCGGTGGAAAAAACCACCCGCAACGCGCTGCAACTGCTGCACTTCTGGCAGGCTAAGGTGCCGCTGGCTCAGGGGGCTTCAATGCCTCTGCTGCGCCCGCTGCGCGATGCGGCCTCCGTCCACGGCGAATCCGGGATGGCGGGGTATGATTTCGTCGAACACGACGGCCAGCCGCTGCAGAAACCGGCCTTTCAGGCTATTCGCGATACGCTGATGCATGCGCCGGAGCCGATCACCCTGGTGGCGATTGGTCCGTTGACCAACATCGCGCTGCTGCTGACGCAGTACCCGGAGTGCCGCTTTAACATACGCCGGCTGGTGATCATGGGCGGTTCTGCCGGCCGCGGTAACTTTACGCCAAATGCGGAGTTTAATATTGCCATCGATCCGGAAGCGGCGGCGAAGGTCTTCCGGAGCGGCCTGGAGATTGTGATGTGCGGCCTCGACGTCACTCATCAGGCGGTGCTGGCACCAGAGTATCTGGCCACGCTTCCGACGTTGAACAACACCGGGAAAATGCTGCACGCCCTGTTCAGCCACTATCGTAGCGGCAGCATGAGCAGCGGGCTGCGGATGCACGATCTGTGCGCCATTGCGTGGCTGGTGCGCCCTGAGCTATTTACCCTCAAGCCGTGCTTTGTGGCGGTGGAAACGCAAGGCCGCTGGACGTCCGGCACCACCGTCGTCGATATCGAAGGGCGGCTGGTGCAACCGGCGAATGCCCGGGTGGCGCTGGATCTGGACGTCGCCGGTTTTCAGCGCTGGGTGGCGGAAGTGCTGGCCCTGGCGCCATAACCGCGATCGGCGGTGATAAATTTTCTCGCTCAGGTAATCGCTCATGGCCCGCATTCTGGCGGGCGAGCAGTCCGGCTGGCAGGCGCAAGATCTGCGCGACATCTCTCATTTGAGGGGGCTGCGTAAGGTAAAGAGAGACAACTGTGACCGGCACCGGCGATCCTGCGGCTTTCGCCGGGGATAAGCCCGGCCCGGTACCCGCGAGAAAGACCTGACTTTGATGCCAGCTTATAGTTTTTACTGATATCGAGCGCCGTTTGTCATAAATTTCTAATTATCGGCGTTTTTGAGTAGCGGCTCATCGATGGGCTGGTTACTCTGAAAACAATTCACGTGAAGTTAACAAAAGAGAATAGCTATGCATGATGCACAAATCCGCGTGGCCATCGCGGGCGCGGGCGGCCGGATGGGACGCCAGTTAATTCAGGCGGTACAGCAGATGGAAGGCGTGGCGCTGGGCGCCGCGCTGGAGCGCGAAGGTTCCTCCCTGCTCGGCAGCGACGCCGGGGAACTGGCCGGCGCCGGTAATGTCGGCGTGGCGGTGCAAAGCAGCCTGACAGCAGTGAAAGATGATTTTGACGTGCTGATCGATTTTACCCGTCCGGAAGGCACGCTGAACCACCTTGCGTTCTGTCGCGAACACGGTAAAGGCATGGTGATTGGCACTACCGGCTTTGATGAGGCGGGAAAACAGGCCATTCGCGATGCAGCGCAGGATATTGCCATCGTTTTTGCCGCCAATTTCAGCGTCGGCGTCAACGTCCTGTTAAAGCTGCTGGAAAAAGCGGCGAAGGTGATGGGCGACTACACTGATATTGAAATTATCGAAGCGCACCATCGTCATAAAGTCGACGCCCCGTCGGGCACTGCGCTGGCGATGGGTGAAGCGATTGCCGGCGCACTGAACAAAGATCTGAAGGATTGCGCGGTATATAGCCGGGAAGGGCATACCGGCGAACGCGTACCGGGGACCATTGGTTTTGCTACCGTGCGCGCCGGAGATATCGTCGGCGAACATACGGCGATGTTTGCTGATATCGGCGAGCGTATTGAGATCAGCCACAAAGCCTCCAGCCGGATGACTTTTGCCAATGGTGCGGTTCGTTCTGCATTATGGTTAAAGAACAAGAAATCGGGGCTCTTTGATATGCGTGATGTCCTTGAACTCAACAGTTTATAAGTTTTATTACCCATCGTGATGTGGTTATTGCATTCAATATGTAATTGATTGCAAAGGGCAATGTCTTATTGCCCTTTTTATTTTTTGCCATTTAACTCCTGTTTTTATCTTAGTTCTCTATAAGTTTGCCTTATCTCTTCTTTTTTTGTGGTGTTATTGTAAATTTTGACCATCTGGTCTACTTTTTTACTTCCATGCCCTTCATTTTGCAATCTTCCTGGTCCGCAAGCGTTTTCTCAGGCTAGTTTGTTGATCTTTTTACCTGCTAAAGCAGTGTGAAAGGGCCAGTGACGCAAAAGAAGATAAAAAATATCGGCTTTAAGTTGACTTTTAGCCGACATCTCTCCAGAATGCCGCCGTTTGCCAGAAATCCATAGGTAAGCAAATTTGCATTGATTCATGCTACACGTATGCATTAATATGCAAATAAAGTGAGTGAATATTCTCTGGAGGGTGTTTTGATTAAGTCAGCGCTATTGGTTCTGGAAGACGGAACCCAGTTTCACGGTCGGGCCATCGGGGCAACGGGCACGGCGGTTGGGGAAGTCGTTTTCAATACTTCAATGACCGGTTATCAAGAAATCCTCACTGATCCTTCCTATTCCCGCCAAATCGTCACTCTTACTTATCCTCATATCGGTAATGTCGGCACCAACGCCGCCGATGAAGAATCTTCTCAGGTACATGCTCAGGGTCTGGTTATTCGCGATCTGCCGCTGATTGCCAGCAACTTCCGCAATACCGAAGACCTCTCTTCCTACCTGAAGCGCCATAACATCGTGGCGATTGCCGATATCGATACCCGTAAGCTGACCCGTTTGCTGCGCGAAAAAGGCGCCCAGAACGGCTGCATCATCGTGGGTGACAACCTGGATGCGCAGCTGGCGCTGGAAAAAGCCAAAGCGTTCCCGGGCCTGAATGGCATGGACCTGGCGAAAGAAGTCACCACTTCAGAGACCTACAGCTGGACGCAAGGCAGCTGGACGCTGGCGGGCGACCTGCCGGAAGCGAAAGCGGAAAGCGAGCTGCCGTTCCACGTCGTGGCCTACGATTTCGGCGCCAAGCGCAACATTCTGCGTATGCTGGTGGACCGCGGCTGTCGCCTGACGGTCGTACCGGCGCAAACCTCCGCCGAAGAGGTGCTGAAGATGAACCCAGACGGGATCTTCCTGTCCAACGGACCTGGCGACCCGGCACCATGCGACTACGCGATTGCGGCAATTGAGAAATTCCTCGCCACCGATATTCCGGTGTTTGGCATCTGCCTCGGCCATCAGCTGCTGGCGCTGGCGAGCGGAGCGAAGACCGTTAAGATGAAGTTCGGCCACCACGGCGGTAACCACCCGGTTAAAGACATCGATAATAATGTGGTCATGATTACCGCGCAGAACCACGGTTTTGCCGTCGACGAAGCGTCGATGCCGGCTAACCTGCGGGTGACCCACAAGTCGCTGTTCGACGGTACGCTGCAGGGGATCCACCGTACCGACAAACCGGCGTTCAGCTTCCAGGGGCACCCGGAAGCGAGCCCTGGTCCGCACGATGCCGCGCCGTTGTTCGACCATTTCATTGAGTTAATTGAGCAGTACCGCCAGTCCGCGAAATAATCAGGAGAAAAAAGCCATGCCAAAACGTACAGATATAAAAAGCATCCTGATTCTTGGCGCTGGCCCGATCGTTATCGGCCAGGCTTGTGAATTTGACTACTCTGGCGCACAGGCCTGTAAGGCCCTGCGTGAAGAAGGTTACCGCGTCATTCTGGTGAACTCGAACCCGGCCACCATCATGACCGACCCGGAGATGGCCGATGCAACCTATATTGAGCCTATCCACTGGGAAGTGGTGCGTAAAATCATCGAAAAAGAGCGCCCGGATGCCGTTCTGCCGACCATGGGCGGCCAGACCGCGCTGAACTGCGCGCTGGAGCTGGAGCGTCAGGGGGTGCTGGCTGAATTCGGCGTCACCATGATCGGCGCCACCGCCGATGCGATTGATAAAGCGGAAGACCGCCGTCGCTTCGACGTGGCGATGAAGAAAATCGGTCTCGACACCGCGCGTTCCGGGATAGCGCACACCATGGAAGAAGCGCTGGCGGTTGCCGCTGACGTGGGCTACCCGTGCATCATCCGTCCGTCGTTCACCATGGGCGGCACCGGCGGCGGTATCGCTTATAACCGCGAAGAGTTCGAAGAAATTTGTACCCGCGGCCTGGATCTCTCTCCGACCAACGAGCTGCTGATTGATGAATCGCTGATCGGCTGGAAAGAGTATGAAATGGAAGTGGTGCGCGATAAGAAGGACAACTGCATCATTGTCTGCTCCATCGAAAACTTCGATGCCATGGGCATCCACACCGGTGACTCGATTACCGTGGCGCCGGCGCAAACCCTGACCGATAAAGAATACCAGGTGATGCGTAACGCTTCGATGGCGGTGCTGCGCGAAATTGGCGTGGAAACCGGGGGGTCTAACGTTCAGTTCTCGGTAAACCCGAAAGACGGTCGCCTGATTGTTATCGAAATGAACCCGCGCGTATCACGCTCCTCGGCGCTGGCATCGAAAGCCACCGGCTTCCCGATTGCCAAAGTGGCGGCGAAACTGGCGGTGGGTTACACCCTGGATGAGCTGATGAACGACATCACCGGCGGTCGTACCCCGGCTTCGTTCGAACCGTCCATCGACTACGTCGTGACCAAGATTCCGCGCTTTAACTTTGAAAAATTCGTCGGCAGCAACGACCGTCTGACCACCCAGATGAAATCCGTTGGCGAAGTGATGGCGATTGGCCGCACTCAGCAGGAATCTCTGCAGAAAGCGCTGCGCGGTCTGGAAGTGGGCGCCACCGGCTTTGACCCGAAAGTTAGCCTGGACGATCCGGAAGCGCTGACCAAAATTCGTCGCGAACTGAAAGACGCCGGCGCCGAGCGTATCTGGTACATCGCCGACGCTTTCCGCGCGGGTCTCTCCGTAGATGGCGTTTTCAACCTGACCAACATTGACCGCTGGTTCCTGGTGCAAATTGAAGAGCTGGTCCGTCTGGAAGAGAAAGTGGCTGACCTCGGCATCACCGGTCTCACCCCTGACTTCCTGCGTCAGCTGAAGCGCAAAGGCTTTGCCGACGCGCGTCTGGCCAGGCTGGCGGGCGTTCGTGAAGGCGAAATCCGCAAGCTGCGTGACCAGTACAACCTGCACCCGGTCTACAAGCGCGTGGATACCTGCGCGGCGGAATTCGCTACCGATACCGCCTATATGTACTCCACCTATGAAGACGAGTGTGAAGCCAATCCGTCCGTCGACCGCGATAAGATTATGGTCCTCGGCGGCGGTCCGAACCGTATCGGCCAGGGTATCGAATTCGACTACTGCTGCGTACACGCTTCGCTGGCGCTGCGCGAAGATGGTTACGAGACCATTATGGTCAACTGTAACCCGGAAACCGTCTCTACCGACTACGACACCTCCGACCGTCTGTACTTCGAGCCGGTCACCCTCGAAGACGTGCTGGAAATCGTGCGCATCGAGAAGCCGAAGGGCGTCATCGTCCAGTACGGCGGTCAGACCCCGCTGAAACTGGCGCGCGCGCTGGAAGCGGCCGGCGTACCGGTTATCGGCACCAGCCCGGATGCGATTGACCGCGCGGAAGACCGTGAACGTTTCCAGCAGGCGGTTGACCGTCTGAAGCTGAAACAGCCGGCGAACGCCACGGTCACCGCGATTGAGATGGCCGTTGAAAAGGCGAAAGAGATTGGCTACCCGCTGGTGGTTCGTCCATCCTACGTTCTCGGCGGCCGGGCGATGGAAATCGTCTACGATGAAGCCGATCTGCGTCGCTACTTCCAGACTGCGGTCAGCGTCTCTAACGATGCGCCGGTGCTGCTGGACCGCTTCCTTGACGATGCGGTAGAAGTCGACGTTGACGCGATCTGCGACGGCGAAATGGTGCTGATTGGCGGCATTATGGAGCACATCGAGCAGGCGGGCGTACACTCCGGCGACTCCGCGTGTTCTCTGCCCGCCTACACCATGAGCCAGGAAATTCAGGATGTGATGCGCGAGCAGGTACAGAAGCTGGCCTTCGAACTGCAGGTCCGCGGCCTGATGAACGTGCAGTTCGCGGTGAAGAACAACGAAGTGTATCTGATTGAAGTGAACCCGCGTGCGGCGCGTACCGTCCCGTTCGTCTCGAAAGCCACCGGTATCCCGCTGGCTAAAGTCGCGGCGCGCGTGATGGCTGGCCAG
>NZ_JBJDNH010000014.1:0-126965 GCF_044900465.1 Klebsiella sp. NPDC088457
GGGTTATCGCTGAAGCTAATCCTGAGTAAAACGGTGGATCAATATTAGACCGTCGGTGGAGATGTAAGTGGATCACTTTTTAACCGTCGTTGACACCAAGGTGATGAGACGTTCTATTTCCTGAACAGTGTAATACCCTTCCTGAGTACCGAGTTCTTCATGTAAACGAGCAGCATCAAGACGCAACTTAGATAAAGGTTTCACCAGCGAACAAGCTGCGGAAAAACCATTAACGTGAAAATCACGAGGAAGCCTTGCCAGCGCATCTTCCAGTTCGGTAACTGGAGTTTCAATTTCTTCAGTTACTATATCTCTCTCAAGATCTAAGCGAGCTTGCTGATACTGCTTACCCACTGCAACAAGTCGTTTAATTGCAGGCGCCTTATCATGCCAAACAGCAGAAATAAAGGCTTCCGCTGACAGGTCCGGTGCTTTATTGATACATTCAGCAACCTCAACTAATTTATAAATTGAAGAGAATGTTTCCGGTACGGGTGTAACGGTAAGCTCAGCAGACAGATTTGCAACAACGTTTTTAAGACGTACGACATCTCTTTCAAGCTCTTGCAGACGTGGAAGTAATTTTTCTACATCTATAGGTAATATCTGTTCAAGACCAACGCCACTCCACGGATGCTGAGCGGGCAAACCAATATCTCGGATGCGATCAACAATCTCTTTCACGAGCTCAAGACGTTTCTCAAGATCACTGGCATTCCAATGTTCAAATTCTTCGAGATGAAAATCGGTCGGGGCCTGACCTAACTGACGTAATCGAACAAGATGCCCCATGACCTGATAGGGAGAGAAAGTTGAAGGATGATATATCTTGTGCAGCCTTGCTGGATGCTCGTTAAGTTTATCCCTCGCCTCCGTTAGGTTTCCTACCAGTGTGTCTGGAAACTCACCTCTAGGAGATCCCAGCTCCCAGACCCTTTTCAATTCCTCCAGGAAGACCCTTTTATTCGTCTTATTACTATGCAACTCTAAGCAGGCGTCGCCCACACCCGCATGGTCAAGGCGACGTTTCACCACTTCAAGAGCAGCCATTTTTTCTGCGACAAATAATACAGTTTTGCCATCTACCACTGCAGAAGCAATGACATTCGCAATCGTCTGAGATTTCCCTGTCCCAGGAGGTCCTTGAATTATAAGGTTTTTTCCTTTCCGTACATCATGGATAGCAAGAGTTTGAGAAGTATCGCTATCCATGATATGGAGCATATCCCTCGGCGAAATAAAAGGATCTATATGTGCATCATCTGAAATCCTTTCATCCCTCTCATCAAACCCATCAACCATAAGTGACTGGATAAGAGGTTGTTCTGTGATATTGTCATTCTCTGGCCAGTTTTCTGGATCTAAATCCCGGTACATGAGGAATTTAGCGAAGGAGAAGAACCCCAGAGTAATATCGTTTTCTTGAACGCTCCAGTCAGGCTTTGTCTGCACAGCCTGAGCAACCTCATCGATATACCCAGAAAGATCTAGCTCCTCATCAGTGTTGATCTTAGGCAATAAAATCTCATGTGTTCGCTGTAGATATGCCTCCAGAGAAAGGTTTTCAATAATCTCATCCTGCCTTGCCCGTAGTTTAAACCTCTCACCAGCAGTTCCACGCTCAAGAGACGCGGGGATCAAGATTAAAGGGGCATATCTAACATTTTCTTTATTATTGGGATCAATCCATTTTAAGGTTCCGAGCGTCAGATAGAGTATGTTTACACCCTGTTCTTCTTCTAACGTTTTAGAATCGTGGTAAAGATCCAACAATCTCTTTTGCAAACCTTGCGGAGTTAGCCTTGTTTGTAGTTTTGTATCCTGATGCTCAGCACTGATTGCTTTTGGATCAACATCATCATCAAAAACAAGCAGCCGATCATCAACAAGAGCATCATCCGAATCCGATACAATGCCCTCATCATCAATTAGCTCCCCCTTCTTGCCTTCCCGTCCCGGTAGAAAAGTAAATACTTTTCCTTCTTTAACCAGTAAACGATAAATCTCAGTAGACCTCTCATCGATAATTTCTAAGAGTTTGGTTGTTTTAGAGCGAGGAATATTGAGGAGTTTATTGCGCGCAGATAAGTCAAGAAGCTCTGTACGAGCTCGCTCTAGCTTTTGCTGAAGAGAAAGATTATTATTCTTAAACAGTGAATCTTCGTTATCATTCATGGCTGGGATTCCGTAGGTTCCATAACATCATCATTGCATACCCAATTTATAGTGTAACGAAGGTATTCAACGTCAGAATTCTACCATCTTAGCCATTTTTTTTAGGACAATTCTAATAGATATCTTTGAAATCAAGGTAGGCAGAGTGGTATCCATAGTAGCTTCATTCTGATGAATGAGTTACAGGCTTTGACCTGTTTCCTATGGAGCGCCCCTTACTGTTAAGGTACCTTTATCATTGACAGCCCCCACACACAAGAAGTCAATTCCATGTAATACAAAAAAAACAGAATAAAACCCTTAAAATTACCCCAAAAAAGAGTCTATTCATATGAAGTATGATGTTTTTTTCTAGCTAAACCTATTAGCACCCATTCTGGTAGTCTTGACAGGGATGGGGTTCGGCTTTAGCTTTTTTATCAGCCAGTTACTGGTTAAGGCGATCCCAGTCAGAGGAGCCATATTTAAGAAGCCCGCTTAAGGAAACTTAAGCGGGCTTTTTGTTTGTGTGTCCCCTTCTTTCTCATGCTTCACGCGCATCGGGAAAGCATCCCCCGCCGGTGAAAAACCATTGCCTCTCCCTGGCGCTGGAGCGACGGCCCGAAAATAAATGGCTATCTACGGGATAGTTAAATAGATCGGATGGCCCCCGTACGGAAATTAGCCCGGGTATGGCGCGCCGGGAACTGTCCACGGATGAAGATAGATGGCAATGGCACAATGGCCGTCTCATTGCGCAATCAGGTCCTAATCCATCAACAGGATCGGGCCTGAAAACGATAATCCGCATCTGTATTCCTGCCGTTTAACGCTGCTTCCAGGTCTCGACAGTATACCCAGCGAAAATACGCTCTCGTGGCAGATTAAAAATTAAATACGGGTTCATCATAGGCAACTGCCCTGCGGCCTCCAGACGGGATAATCGATCGGCCGTCAGCTCAATTTCCAGAGAGGCTATATTCTCCTGCAATTGTTCTACCCTGCTCGCGCCAAGCAAAACTGAGGAGACCCCTGACCGGTTCGCGACCCAGGAGAGCGCAACCTGCGCCATCGGTCTGCCTACTTCGGCTGCAACTTCGCGAAGCACGTCGACGATACGGAAATTTGCCTCAGTAAAGAGCAGCCCACCAAACGGGTTATCCCCATTGAGACGCCCGTTACTCCCTCCGCTGGACTCTCCGGCACGATTAGGTAGATTGCCGGCAGGCCCGGCATCAGCAAGTTTTTCCCTGCCATATTTCCCGGTCAGCAAACCGGCGCCAAGTGGACTCCAGGCCACCAGCCCCATGCCAAGCGCATTGCCGGCCGGAAGTATGTCCAGTTCAACGCCGCGATCGATGAGTGAATAGGAATATTGCAGGCAGACGGGTCGCGGCAAACCCTGGGCGGAAGCCAGGGTGGCGATTTGCGCGGCATACCATGCCGGAGCATTGGAAAAGCCATAGTAGAGAATATCGCCACGACGTACGGCGTCGGTTAGTGTCCGGAGCACCTCTTCTGGCGGAGTCGTCATATCCCAGATATGAGTCCAGTAGACGTCGATATAGTCAGTGGCAAGCCGCTTCAGCGACCCTTCAATTCCGTTACGGATGTTCCGTGCCGAATTTCCCCCGGCGAGCGGCGTATCCTGACGGCGCGGGAAGCCTGACCGGGTCGATATCACCATTTTCTCACGACTACCGCTCCTGGCCAGAAAACGGCCCAGCATCATTTCACTGTTTCCGCCAGCATAAACATCTGCGGTGTCGATGAAGTTTCCCCCCGCCGCGGAATAAGCATCAAAAATCGCGCGGGCGCCTGTTTCATCCACTCCCCAACGGCCAGCACCAAACGTCATCGTGCCCAGAGCCAATGGACTAACCGCCAGCCCGGAGTTGCCGAGCGTGCGATAGCACGTCATATCCATGATATTATCCTCTCAATAAGCCGGTAAAAAGTAAGAATATGACAGCGAACACCGGTACGAGTATCCCTGTAACGTGGCAAAGCCTTATGAAAGGAATGCAGCAATGAAGCGTGGTGACCTTGACGACCTGGCGGCATTCGCCACCGTGGCCAGAACCGGCAGTTTCACCCGAGCCGGGGCCGAATTAGGTTTGTCCCCGTCGGCACTCAGTCACGCGATGCGCAGCCTGGAACAACGACTGGGTGTGGTCTTGCTGGCACGAACCACCCGCTCGGTAGCCCCTACAGCCGCGGGCAAACAGCTGTTACAGACGCTGGAACCCGCGCTGACCAGCCTGGCGGAAGGGCTGGAAGGACTGTCTGATTTTCGCAGCGCTCCGTCCGGCGCTATTCGCCTGACAACGTTCCACTATGCCGCGCGTACCCTTCTCGCGGATAAACTTCCCACCTTTTTACTGGAACATCCTGACATATCAGTCGAAGTTATTGTGGATGACCACCTGGTGGATATCGTCGCTAACGGCTTTGATGCCGGTATCCGACTCGGCGAAACGGTGGAACGCGATATGATCGCAGTCCGAATTGGGCCAGATGTCCGCGCACTGGTGGTAGGAACGCCGGACTATTTTGCACGCCATGGAAAACCCACCTCTCCTCTCGCTTTGGACGAACATATTTGTATTAACTATCGCCTCGTCAGCACGGGGAAGCTCCTGCCATGGGCATTTAAACACGAAGGCCATGAGGTAAAACGCCGGACTACGGGTCAGCTGATCGTGAACGATGGCGTTCTGGCCGCGGCGACGGTCAGAGCAGGCGCAGGGCTAGGCATGTTGATGGAGCATGAGGTCGCAGAAGAACTGGCTGACGGTAGACTCATTTCTGTGCTGGACGAATGGTGCCCAGCCTTTCCAGGCTGTCATTTATACTACCCGAACCGCCGGGTGACTTCAGCGCTACGGGCGCTGATTGATACGCTGCGCTGGAAGGATGCCGGCTCCAGCCGGTGACGCCATACTCGCCCTGCTGCTACCGTGTCGCAAAAAGTCACAGCCAGAATGGTAAAAATCAATAGCCGAACCGTTCTAAACCAAACAACACGTTGCTGAAGCTCGGGTTGTTCCCGATACTTCACGACCGGGCGAACATAAAAAAAGCCCCGCAGGGCTTTTCATTGGTCAGCAGCGTCAACCGGTGAATTACCACATCAAATCATCGGGCACTTTAAAATCGGCGTACGGATCGTCTTCGTCTTGCTCTTCCTGACTCAGCGCGCTATTTAATACAATGCTGTTCGCATCTCGCTGCGCAATTTTATCGGCTACGCTCGCCGGGATAATCACGTATGTGCTTTCGCTATTGTTATCCCCGTCCAGACGAGCAATGGCGAGACGGCCGCTGGTCAGCTGGGCCTGAGTCAGCTTATCGACAAATATTTTTTTAATTAAATTATTATCGGTGAAGTTAAAACCAATATCGCCTTTTGCAATGTCGATTCTGTTCATTTCAATAAGCTGCTTAACCTGAGCTTTATACTCTTTAGATAAAGCGGCCTGTTTTTGTTGTTCGCTTAGCTGCTTATCACGCTCAAGCTGCGTTTTTTTATTTTCCTCGACAGCCGCTCTTGCCTCCCGGGCCTGAACGCGTGATTTTTTGGCCGTCCTCTGGACTTTGGCCATTTTTTTGCTGGTTACTAATCCAGCTTTGAGCATTTGCTCTTGTAAGGTCAGTTTTGTCATCTTCGTTGCTAAGCCCGTTGCACATTTTGTAGGATTATACCCGTAATTTTTAAGGCTGTACCAGCTTGCAGGAACGGCTAACGATACGGGTTGCGTCCGAAAGGAGTGCGCTAAGGCCGCCGGGAGCTGCGTCCAGGATCGGTTTGCTTACCGAACATCCCCCTTTCTCACCGCTTGCGCACCCGCTCGTTCCCCCGTATTTTGAGCATTCTGCTCTGCCCGTTAGGGTAATCACTGCTTTGGCTAACGAGGGATAATGGAACGCTTGTTTGTCTACGGGACGCTACGTCCGGGCTATGCTAATGCCCATATTCTGGAAAACATCGGTGGGGAGTGGCTGACGGGGTCGGTAACGGGGACATTTTATGAGCGCGGCTGGGGAGCGGCTGCCGATTTTCCTGGGATCGTTCTGGATAATCAAGGTCCGCTCGTCCACGGTTACCTGTTTTTCTCCGCGAACCTGGCAGCGCACTGGCCAATGCTGGATGAATTTGAAGAGGGCTACGACCGCGTTGAGGTGGAAGTAACCACGGCAGAGGGTCAGCGCGTTACGGCATGGATCTATCAGCTACAGCCACCAACGACCGCGTAATATTGCCCTGCTCCGGGAATTCCGCTTTAACGCCTCGCCAGGCATAACCCAGGCGAGACGTTTTTCAGGGCTCGGCTATGCCTCGCGCCAGCCCATCGCCGGAGCGACATGCTGCAGAATAGATTCGATAACGTGCACGTTGTAATCCACGCCCAGCTGATTTGGCACGGTCAGCAACAAGGTGTCCGCTTCGGCAATCGCTTCATCCTGTTTCAGCTGCTCGATCAGCTTATCCGGTGCGGCGGCATAGCTGCGCCCGAATATCGCCCGGGTTTTCTCATCCAGAAAACCGACCTTATCGCTATCGTCGCGGCTTGAACCAAAGTACATCCGGTCGCGATCGTCCATCAGCGCGAAAATGCTGCGGCTCACCGAGACGCGGGGCGTCCGCGTGTGCCCCGCCTGCGCCCAGGCCTCACGATAGGCACGGATCTGTTTTGCCTGCTGAATGTGGAACGGCTCGCCGGTTTCATCGTCCTTTAATGTCGAACTTTGCAGGTTCATACCCAGCTTCGCAGCCCACATCGCCGTAGCGTTTGAACCGGCCCCCCACCAGATACGCTCGCGTAACCCCTCGGAGTATGGCTCAGGGCGCAGCAGGCCCGGCGGGTTCGGGAACATCGGCTGCGGATTGGGTTTCGCAAAACCTTCACCACGCAGCACATCCAACAGCACTTCGGTATGGCGGCGCGCCATATCAGACTCGTTTTCCCCTTTCGCAGGAACGTAGCCGAAATGGCGCCAGCCATCAATGACCTGCTCCGGTGAGCCACGGCTGATCCCCAGCTGTAGACGCCCGCCGGCGATCAAATCCGCCGCCCCCGCCTCCTCCGCCATATACAACGGGTTCTCATAGCGCATGTCGATGACGCCGGTACCAATTTCAATACGCCGGGTTTTCGCGCCTATCGCGGCCAGCAGAGGGAACGGCGAGCTCAGCTGGCGGGCAAAGTGATGCACCCTGAAATAGGCTCCGTCGGCCCCCAGCTCTTCAGCGGCAACGGCCAGATCGATGGATTGCAACAATGCGTCAGCGGCCGAGCGGGTGCCGGACTGCGGCGATGGCGTCCAGTGACCAAATGACAAAAATCCAATCTTTTTCATGACGTATTTATCCTGGTTGCAGGGAGATGTTCAGCAGATGAGGTATCATTGGTCATCGAACGTACCTGGCCCTGCCTTGTGTGACCTCTACTCTACGCATTAGCCGTTGAGAATAAATATCGGTTGTTTAACATAAAGCATCAAATAAATTGACGGATGTCCGCCGAACCTTACTCCGGCGGCCTGTGACATTAATCCGTATTACGCCCGTATATCTCCAGCACCAGTTGCGTCGTACGCCGGGCGTCGCGGCCGCTGCACAAAGGCGAGCTCCCGGTCTTAACCGCCCGGGCAAAATCATGAAGTATAGCTTCATGGCGCGACGTGTCCGTCACTACCGCACTACGCGCGCCGTCATCTGCGGCCGTCACCAGCGTGCTCGCCGGGTTAGCGACCCCGTCAATATCCCACTGCGTGATCCGATCGTCCGTTAGCGTAAAGGTGCCTTTTTCACAGCAGACTTCGAGGCGCGCAGCATAACCCGGCCGCGCGCAGGTAGAAGCGACTATCGTCCCAATCATGCCGTTGGCATGACGCAGCAGCACGGCGCCATGATCTTCGGCCTCCATCCGGTGGGCAAAGGTCGCGAGTTCACTGGTGACACGCGCCGGCATACCAAACAACCAGATATAGTTATCGATATTGTGCGCAGCCTGCTGAATAAAAACGCCACCGCCGTCAATTTCATAGCCGCCACGATACTCTGCGCTGTCGTAATAGGCCTGCTCGCGCCAGAACCGACAGGAAAGATCGGCGGCGTAACATTTTCCCAGCACGCCGCTATCGACCATTTTTTTTACCGCCATATTGTCCGGATAGGTCCGCCGCTGGAAGGCAACGGCCAGCACCACGCCAGCCTCTTCGGCGCGGTTAATGATCTGGTCAGCGGCGGCGAGGGTGATATCCAGCGGTTTCTCAACCAGAATATGTTTGCCTGCCTGTGCGGCGGCAATCGCACTCTGATGATGTAACCCATTAGGTGTGGTGATAATCACGGCATCAAAGGGCCGATCCACCGCGTCCAGGCTGTTCCAGCAGGCTAAGTCTGGCGCCGATTGCGGCGCGCGACAGCTGCGCGAAACACAGCCCACAATGTCAGCATGGTCGATGTTTTTTACCGCCCGAAGATAGGTATTACTGATATTTCCGCTGCCTACGATGACATATTTCATTTACCCTCCAGGAATCAGTCCCCGGCCCAGCCGGTGACGCAAGGCTAAGCCGCTGCCGTCATTTCCGCCCAACGGATCTTATCAAGGCGGTTCACCGGCTAACGCTCATACGTATCATTTTCTGCCTGAGTGAGGGTCGGCGCATTCACCGTGACCTGATCAAACCGCAGCCCCTTCACCCCGGCTATTTTGCCAAATTCTGTCGCATCGATATCAATGGCGCTTAAGGTCAGGCCGTCAATCGCCAGCTCCGGATACCCTTCAATAAAGAACGCGCGGGAAAAAACCTCCTGCTGCCCGCGGCGGGCTGAAATATCGCGAATCTCAATGGCGGAGACCCGCGTTAAACCGGCCTCGCCATCAACGCCTTCGGCCAGATCGCGCCAGTGGGCCGGGGCATCGGTAAGATTTTCCCGCGCGCCGTAGCTATAGAGAGGGAACCAGTTCAGTTGGATCATCAGCGGAAAGGTGACATCCAACAGGTCGAGATGGCGAACCGTAATATCACGAATAAACCCGCCGCGATTACGCGCGGATTTAATGCGAAACCCCACGCCGGTACCGCGAAAACGGTTCTGTTCGATGGTAATACGTTCAATGCCGCCGGAGGTTTCGCTACCGAGGGTAATCCCGGAACCGCGTAGCAGCGTACAATGGCGAATCACCACATCCCGCGACGCTCGCCCCTGCAACGCGGCCGCTTTTCCCCGCCCTGCCTTCACGCAGATATTGTCATCATTACAGGAGACGGTACATCCTTCAATCAGGACCTGTTCACATGAGTCGACGTCAATTCCGTCGGTGCTGGGGCCCGCGGAATTAGCAATCGTCAGGTTCTGGACGCATAGACGACGCGAATAGCACAGGTGCAGATTCCAGAAACCTGACTCGCGACTGGTGAAATCCTGTAACAGGATAGTATCGCTCTCGTAGACCACAATATTACGCGGCCGCTGACAATCATAATCGACCACCCAGCGTAACCCCTTCGCCGCGTATGTTTCCAGCATGCCGCCGCGGCCGTCGCTCCCCCAGAAAGCCTCCCACCAGCTGACCCCCTGACCATCGATGGTACCCGCCCCGCTAACCTGCACATTCTGGCAGCGATGAATATTGATGATGCCTGCCGGCCAGGGCATATCGATACCGGCCACCCGCGTGGTTATCAGAGGGTAATCGGCAAGGTTCTGACTGCCGAGTAACAGTGCATCTTTGGCTAAATGGAGGGTAATGTCGCTTTTCAGAAACAGCGCTCCGCTAAGAAAGCGTCCGGCGGGGATCAGGATCGTGTCGCCGGTTTTGGCGCTACCGATGGTTTGCTGGATAGCGGATGTTGCCAGCCGCGTGGCCAGCGGGTCTGCGCCAAAGTCGCGAATATTAAGGATTGCCATCGTTATCTCCTGCTCAAAATGAACCGGGATCATAATCGTTTAGCAGCGGAGCAACCTTTACATAGGCGCCAGGCGTCGTCCGTCGATGGCAATATCTGCATAAAAAGCGCTGTGCCGATCGCATTTACTGGGCTAAAAGTTCGGGCATCCCATCAAAACCGTATCTATGTGGGTGCTGCTATGCCACAGAGACCAGCGAGGACATGGCTGCGGGGAAACGGAATAGACAATAAAAAACTGTTTCTTCTTTAAACAAGCATGATATTTCGAGGAAAGATAAGATTATAACTTATGCAGCCATCTCATCCTGGATGCAATCAGCGTATCAGAGCCGTTTTCATCCCTCCCGGTAGCGCACTCTTCTCCCTTCCTCGTTATAGAGCAGAACAATTATCCGCGCTTAACCGATACTCCAGCTGGTAGAGCGCATTTTTTAATTCAGCCCTGAGGTCTTGATTCGCCCGGCCAGCCGCCGTTGAGGCAAAGACGGCCTTATCGTAGATATCATTTAGCATCACGGCGACAGACGGTGCCATATTGCGGCAAAGTAAATAGCTAAGCACCCTGGCTCTTGTCAGACATTCACAGGATTGTGGGGAGGTGGTCGCCAGAATGGCACTATTCACTTCATGCTTGAATTGTTGAAAATCAGATAGATACTGTGATTTTTTCTTCATATTCCTGATGCCACCCAGCCAACAATAATATTATTAAAATATAAAATCCTTTTTAATATTAAGCGCTATTAATATATTTCGCCGCAGTAAAAAGCGCCTCGCAGAACTATCACCCCATCCAGTCGACACGATACCCTCACTACGGAAGATTTCATTTTGTGCAAGAGGATAGACCTTGTCCATGATTTTATATTGAATTTTTGTTCTGTTTGTAAAGCGTTTAGAAAGTCGCCTCTTCACGTTGCTGGCGCGCGACGCTATGCATAGGGTGAAATGGCGGATGGCAGCATAGTCTAAAGCCATCAGATATTCCGCAGGATAATTTATCACGTAGCCAGGATGCAGCGTATATAAACCCGTAACATCAGCATAAGAAAATTAATGTCATTACAAATATTGATCGTGTAAGTCATTGTAATTGTGGATATTTACAGTTTACATGATTGATCTAAAACAATATTCACCGCCCATTTTTTGTAATCATAGCCCCGCATTTCCGCTTGACTAAAACAAAGGAGTTGTTATGAAAAAGGTCATTACTGCCATTGCTGCCGCCTCTATTTTTGTGTCCATGAATGGTTTTGCTTCAATGCTCATTTCAAAAGATGAAGCGCATCACTTCAAATATGAGTATGTTGATAATATCTCTGTGGGGGCGTCCGGAGGTGAAATATCATCGCCAATGGATCTACATGAAAAGTTATCCCAGCTGGCCGATAAGAAAGGTGGGAAATATTACGTCATTATCTCAGCCAGAGAACACGGCCCAAACTTTGAAGCCACCGCTGAAGTATTCAAATAATAGATAGTATTGTTATTACTCCCGAGGCCGCAGCAGACGATGCGGCCTTAACCTCTGCTCCCGGCCCGCTGAACGCGCGTTCCCCCGGCAGATTCCCCGGGGTAAGAATGAGCAGAGATTCATCGTAGCTCCCCCGCCGACATGCTCAGCGCGCGATAACGAAACGGCTGCGGGCATTCGCACGCCCCGCGCTTGCGGCGCTCAGCGACAGAATCCCCTTCCTCCTCCCGGGAGGATTGCTGTATAACAAATATCAGAATATATATGATAAATTTTTGAAGGCTGTCATACCTTACCAGGCCGCAGAACCTTAGAATCAGCACGTCATACCGGGAGAAACAGGCGCCGGGTACCGTTTTATCACCCTGATTTTATAAGGAGAATCTGATGACTGATATCGTCAACTGGGGGGTACTGGGCTATGCCCGGATAGCCCGACTGTCCGTTATTCCGGCCATCGAACGGGCGGCAAACGCCCGGCTGCTCGGGGTAGCATCACGCAAACCTGACGAACTCCCCACGGATAAGTGGGAGAGAAGTTATGCCAGCTATGCCGACCTGCTGGCGGATAGCGATATTCAGGCGGTTTATATTCCCTTACCCAATTCGTTACATAAAGAGTGGGTTATTCGGGCGCTGGAAGCGGGCAAACACGTGTTATGCGAGAAACCGCTGGGATTAGATGCCGCCGAAGTGGCGGCCATGCAGCAGGTCGCAAGCCGGCATAAGCGTATTCTGATGGAAGCCTTTATGTACCGCTATACCGACCGGATGCGGGTAGTGCAAGAGGTGCTGGACGGCGGGGAATTAGGCGAATTACGCCATATCAATGCCTCCTTCCGCTTCCTGCTGGATCGTCCCAATACGATCAAGATGCAAGCCGAACTCGGCGGCGGCGCCCTGTATGATGTGGGATGCTATCCGGTCAACTTTCTCGGGATGGTCACCGGGCGCATACCGCGCCGTTGCCAGGTGCTGAGCGAGAGGCATCAGGGCGTAGATACCAATTTGTCGGCGCTGTTGCAGTACGACGATGGTCTTATTGCCAATATTCACTGTGGTTTCAATGCATTCGGGCGAAACTATGCGGAAATTATCGGCGACAAAGGCATGCTCTGTATCGACACGCCTTTCCTGGATGATGCGGGAGAAATTTATCTGCATAGCGCTCAGGGGGTACGCGCCCTTTCCGTCGCGCAAGCGGATCGCTATCAGGCGGAAATTCACCACTTTTCCACCGCCGTGCTAAACCAGCCCGCACGGCTGATATCCCTCCAGGAAAGCCTGCGGAACATGCAGGTGCTGGACATGATTCGTCACGCTCAACTCCCCGGCTGAACAGCGACGTCGCCGTTGGCGCCGTGAGCGCGCCTCACCAGTTTTTCATATCAAGCCACACGGAGTGTGGCTTTGGTGATTAATTTTCGCATTCGCCCCATTGCAGCGAATAGATTCGCCTCCTGCAGCGTTAACTCCTTATCTGAGCCAAGGAGTTTCCATTATGAACCGTTTCCCCCCGCTGCTGCTCGTAACGCTGATGATAAGCCCGCTCCTGCATGCAAAGCCGCTTAACTACGCCATCGACACGGAAAGTACCGCCATCCAGCTCACGTGGCGCGCCTTCGGCGGCGTCCAGTCCTGGGCCAACATTCACGGCGTGACGGGTGACGTGACGCTGGATCCGCAAAACGAGTTCAACGATCGTATCAGGGTAAAAATTCCTGTCGCCACCCTCGTCGCCTCCAACGCCTTGTTGACCTGGCAGCTAAAAAGCAACCTGTTTTTTGACGCCGGACGCTACCCGTATATCACCTTCATCAGTGACAGAGTGGTAATGCAGGACGCGGGTCATATGCGGATCTTTGGCTCGCTGCGGGTCAAAGATATCCGGCGGCCGGTTATCCTCGACACCACGCTCGAAGCGCAAACAGGGTTATCGCCAGAGGATGGTGACCTGGCGCTCCATGCCGCCAGCGCGATTTCACGTTCCGCCTACAACATGGACAGCTTCGCGATGGTGGTGGATGACCGGATCGCAATCGCGATTGCCATCCGCGCCACCAGGTCCTAGGCCAGCGGCCTCACTGTATTCTTTATCCAGGCGGTTGATGAAAACGCGTTCTTCAACCGCCGGGCTATTAACGAAAAGCACGCCCCGGCAGCATGCGGCGTAGAACGTTATCCCGCAACAGATAGTGGTGCGCCAGCGCCGTCAACGCGTGGCCGCAGGCAAGCACGATCAGCGCCCAGGCCACGTTGTTATGCCACTGCCCCAGACTATGCCGGAGGGCAGGATCCACATACAGCAGGTCGGCAAGATCGAATTGGCCAAAAAAGCGGAAGGGCTCCTGCTGCGCCCAGCGAAATAAAAAGCCCAGGCACACCTGCGCCAACAGCAGCAGGTAGAGTGCGCCATGGACGCAGTGGGCAAGGAATTTAACCGCTCGCGGTCCCTGCACCGCGGGCATGCGATATCGCGGGGACAGCTGGCTCAACAGGCGCCATAGGGGGCGAATCACCATCACTATCGCCAGCATAATACCGCAGGAGATATGTACCGCCTGCAGACCTTTCCTCAGCGCCGTGCCCCGCTCCAGAAACTCCCAGATATGGGCGCTGGCAAAAAGGAAAATCACGCAGGCGGCGGTGAGCCAGTGCAGCGTTAACGTCAGGCCGTCGTAACGCTGGCGCCGCTGAGTTATACCCTTATCATTCATCGCAAAATTACTCCGTAGTGGTGTGAATGAGGGGTAAACGCCCCAGCGAGCGTTTTTATTCGCCAGCAGGCGATTTTTTCCGATCCGGCACGGGGATGGCCTGAAAGCAAAAGCCCGCAAAGGCGGCCTTTTTGAGAGCATCATCGGAGTATCGAAGGTTAGCTGCCGGCAGCATTGAGACCAGAAGCGCTGATATTCACCGGCATACCGGAGCGCCTTTCCAGCGCCTGGCTGGCCTGATTGACATCAACGCCCTCACCTTTTACAAAGGTCTGAAGCCCCGCCGCCATCGGTAGCGGAACTTTGCGATCCGACTCATATTCCGCGCGGTTACGCGACAACGGTTCATGTACTTCAACCCAGCGGCTGCCGTCCGGCTCCTGGGTAAATTTCACCGGCTGATCGATAATCTGCACGCGGGTGCCCAGCGGCACGTTGTCGAACAGATACTTGATATCGGCGTTACGTAAACGGATGCAGCCCTGGCTGACGCGCAGCCCAATACCAAAATTGGCATTGGTGCCATGAATGGCGTACAGCCTGCCGATATAAATGGCATATAGCCCCATCGGGTTATCTGGCCCGGCCGGCACGACGGCCGGTAGGGTTTTGCCTTCTTTAGCATATTCGCGGCGGGTATTGGCTGTCGGCACCCAGGTCGGCCCCTCTTGCTTGCGCTCAACCGCCGTGACCCAGTTACGCGGCGTTTCACGCCCCGCCTGGCCAATACCGATCGGCAACACTTCCACCGTATTTCCTTCCGGCGGATAGTAGTAGAGGCGCATTTCGGCCACGTTGACCACAATACCATTGCGCACCGTGGCGGGCAGGATCAGCTGCTGCGGCACCACCAGCGTGGTCCCCGACTTTGGCAGAAATACGTCAACGCCAGGGTTGGCCTCGAGCATATTGCTCAGCCCCTGCCCGTACTGCGCGGCAAAGGCCTCCAGCGGCTGCGTATTATTGTGCGGAACGGTGATAGTCTGCGGGTTTCCCACCAGACGGCTTCCTTCCGGCGGCAAGGGATAGCTCACCGCCAGCACGCTGGGGCTTGAGATCATAAATAATAGAGAACAAAGCAATTTCACACGCCGCACCATCATTTCCCTTCCTCAGTCGCGACAATCGTGAATGAATTATAGCTTTTTTATCTCCCGCAGGTGCAGCGGAGCGCTCTTCCCGCTGGCGCCCCGGCGTTTATTCAGATCTGATAGTCGATTGCCGCTTCTTCCGGCTCCATCGCCTGACGCTTGATTTCATCCAGCGACAGCCCGGCGTTGCACAGTTCGATAAAGCGCCAGACATAGTTACGCTGCAGCTGTCCGCGTTTTAAACCTAGCCAGACGGTATTCGCGTCGAACAGGTGGCGGGTATCAAGGCGCGTGAAGGTATCCGCCTCCCGGGCATCGCCGGATTGTTCCGCCACCAGACCGACCCCGAGCCCCAGCTCAACATAGGTTTTAATCACGTCGGAGTCCTGGGCGCTGAGGACGATATCCGGCATCAGCCCTTTGCGGTTAAAGGCCTCATCGATGCGCGAACGTCCGGTGATCCCCTGGCGATAGGTAATCAGCGGCCAGCGCGAAATGGCTTCGAGGGTCAAAGGGGTGACCTGCACCAGAGGGTGATCTTTCGGCACCAGCAGGCTGTGATGCCAGCGAAACCAGGGGAAAGCCACCAGCGTCGGATCGTTGCTCAGGCGCTCGCTGGCGATACCAATATCCGCCCCGCCGTTATGCAGCAGCGCTTCAATCTCCTGGGGCGTGCCCTGCACCAGTTCCAGACGAACATCGGAAAAGAGTTCACGAAAGGCTTTAATCACCGGCGGCAGGCTGTAGCGGGCCTGGGTATGAGTGGTGGCAATGGTTAATACGCCGGATGCGTCATTAGTAAACAAGTCGGCAAGGCGACGGACGTTGCTGGCTTCATTGAGAATACGTTCCGCAATCGATAATAAAGCCTTACCCGGTTCCGTCATCCCCAACAGACGCTTACCGCGACGGATGAAAATCTCGATCCCCAGCTCTTCTTCCAGCTCGCGGATGTGACGACTGACGCCCGATTGCGATGTATACAGCATATTGGCGACTTCCGTCAGGTTGTAGTCCTGACGGGCCGCTTCACGAATTATTTTGAGTTGCTGGAAATTCACCCTTTCCTCCGGGCTAGCAGACATAACATATGCTCTATTGTTAAAGTCTGTTGTCCCTGCTAACAAATAATAAAAACCAGCAACTTATTCCATTCAGGAATATACATTAACTCACCAGCAGCAATTCACGGTTTTCCAACGACGGACGGCTGACCAGTGAGAGCAAAATCTCCTTCACTGCCTGCGCCTGCGGCGACAGACTTCCCCTGGCCGACATGTTGAGCGATAGCGACAGGCTCATGGACGGGGTACTGATCCGCGCCATCCAGCCGTTTGCCGCGCCGCACAGCGAGCGGGCGGCGGATTCCGGCAGGACGGTAACGCCCATGCCGCTGGCAATCGCCGCGGTTAAGGTGGTGATCGATTCAATTTCGCCGATAATTTTCGCCGACAGGCGGCGCAGCGTGAAGGCCTCGGTCACCCGCGCCCGCACCGCGCTGTAATCGCGCGGCAGGAACAGATTCATCTCCGCCACCGCCGTCAGATCGACGCTTTGCCCCGGGCAATCGCGGGTGCCCACCAGGTAAAGATCTTCTTTCAGCAGCGGCTGGCTGACGATGCCGGCAACCGGGGAACGTTCATACAGCACGGCCATATCCAGCTGGCCGCTGAGTAATTTGTCGTTGAGGATGGTGCCGCTACTTTCCTGCAGATACACCATAACCTCCGGCAATTCGTTACGCACCGTCTGCAGCAGCGGCATAGTAATGGCCGATGCCGCCGTTCCCGGCGCCAGGCCAATGGAAACCTGGCCGGTGAGCGTATGGCCGACGTTATTGACCGCCAGCTGCGCCTGCTCGCACTGGCGCAGAATAGTACGGGCATGGGTGTAGAGAATTTTGCCCGCCTCGGTCGGCGTGACCCCGCGCTTAGTCCGAATCAGCAGCTGCTGGTCCAGTTCGCCTTCCAGGGTCGCCACCTGCTGACTCAGCGCCGGTTGTGCGATATGCAAGACTTCAGCCGCCTGGGTCAGACTGCCGATATCGACGATTTTTACAAAATACTTCAGTCGTCTTAGGTTCATTTTGCCTCCTGTAAGGAAAGCCAGTACCAACGCTGGCAATTGAGATACAGAAGGTTTTGCAATTTGCTTGCCAGTTTTCTTACATTAGCGCAAATGCCGCCGGACGCGGCGTGATAAGCGATTCTGATAGCAGGCGCGGATTTATTTGCCCGGTAAGCGGATTACGATATGCCCCATTAGGGGTACATCTGCACTATTGCGGTGCACGGCGAGGGAAAAAAGCGTAAAAGCAGGCCAGCTGCTGAAATTGTCAGCAATCAAACGCATTCCGGTGATTCTGCCTTTGACAAGGCCATGCGCCGCCGTTAATATGCGCCCCGTTCACACGATTCCTCTGTAGTTCAGTCGGTAGAACGGCGGACTGTTAATCCGTATGTCACTGGTTCGAGTCCAGTCAGAGGAGCCATATTTAAGAAGCCCGCTTAAGGAAACTTAAGCGGGCTTTCTGCTTTCGTATATCCTTACGAATCCTTATACGGCATGCATTCAAAAGGTTAGGTTAAAGCCCATCCCGGAGCGTTGAAACTTTACCCTCCGTAGCGGGGAAAATTGGTGGTCAAATCTGGGGTCAGGTTAGTTCGATAATGGAGTGACCTCATATGTCCCTTACCGACGTGAAAATCCGTACTCTCAAGCCTTCTGATAAACCCTTTAAAGTCTCCGATTCCCACGGTCTTTATCTGCTGGTCAAGCCGGGTGGCTCCCGTCACTGGTATCTCAAGTACCGTATTAACGGTAAAGAATCCCGCATTGCGCTGGGTGCCTATCCTGCCGTCTCCCTGTCTGATGCGCGACAGCAGCGTGAAGGTATCTGTAAGATGCTGGCGCTGAACATCAACCTGGTAATTAATCACCAACGAAGCGCTCCCGATTACGCTCATCAAGCAAATAGAATATATCATGGGGAATAGGGGCATTCTTGACGTTGCCCCAGGACTTACGGTAACGATTAAGAGCAAAGGGGTCATGCGGTTTAGAGGATTTGGCGCAAGCTGAATATGCTGATGTCCCTCTTACTCATTATGTAAGAAATACAGCAGTATCTCTCCCCCCGGAACTCAAGCTCAGAGGGCTGCTGAGAAATGAAACTTCAGGCTGAAGAAACTGATTTCTGATATCAGTCTCGACAGGATTATGTAAAGGGCATTCTGGCATGTCTGCGTAAATAAATCAGGTACAGTCAGGATAATATCGATACTCTCCGAACCTTCTGCCTCGTCTTAGGTCAATTTGTTGGCCTGAAATAATAGTTGCATCATACAAGACTCGACAAGGGACATGCCTCTAACGCTTCAACATTGACCAGGACCTTAACGAAAAACGCTTCCCGGTTATAAAGCCCCGGCAAAATCGACGGAACCTGTTCCAGTAACACCCGTTTTGTAATTAGTGGGTAGACATCAATCTGCCCGGTACTCAGGTAATGGATGGAGGTCTGCCACTCTTTTCCCGGAAACGGCGCAGAGATTGAGTTCCATGAGCCAATGACCTTAAGCTCATTGCGTACAATTTTTTCAAAATTCAGCCGGGGTAAAGCAACGTCTCCGTAAGGGATACCCAGCAGTACCACCGTGCCACCTTTAGCCGCCAGAAGCAGGGATGAGCCGACCCCGGCCGCATTCCCGGATGATTCAAAGACAACATCAACACCGGCGTTATGGGTAACCTCCCGGAACCGGGATAAATGATTTTCATCTTTGACATAGAACGTTGCCGTTGCCCCGGTTTTCGCCGCAATTTCGAGTTTCATTTCATCGGTGTCAAATGCAAATACGTCTCCCGCACCGCAGATTTTTGCCCATTGAACAGCAAGTAAGCCGATGGTGCCGCACCCAACAACGGCCACGCTGCTCCCCGGTTTGATATCGACCTGCCGCATGCCATGCACAACCACACTGGATGGCTCGATAAAGCTTGCGGTCGCGAAGTCCATCGAGTCGGGTAATTTGAGGACGTTCTCAGCCGGCATCCGAATATATTCAGCAAAAGCTCCGCTGACATGGCCACCCAGCACCTTCAGATCCGTACACCGGGCATAATTTCCCTGTTGACAGTAATCACAGTGGAAGCAGGGAAAGCAGTTACAGGCTGTGACACGGTCGCCTTTCCTGACCGATGTCACCCCACTCCCCGTGCTCTCCACGGTACCGGAAAACTCATGTCCCCAGGTCAGACCGGGGTTATATGATCCGATTTTACCAAAGCGCGATATATCAGAACCACATATACCTGCCGTATGGACTTTAATAAGAACATCATTTGCGGCTTCAATTTCAGGTTTCCGCACGTCTTCATAGCGGACATCCTGTACACCATACAAATTCAGTGCCTTCATCATAATCTCACTCACTGTTATCGGGGTTAAACACACGAATGTGAAAAAAATGTCGCCCCCCACAAGAGCGACAAACGCACCTGCTATGTCAGGGATTAGTGCGGCGAATTCAGGAGCCCGGAAAGCTGGTGCCAGCATTCCATGGCCGTTCTTTCAAACATTAAAGGCGTGACAGAGATATATCCTTCGGAAACCGCCCCGGCCTCACTGTGTTCAGGAAATGTCGTGATCCCATGCTCCACCCGGATCCAGAAATAATTTTCTCCGTGCGGATCTGTCGTGGGGGCGACCTGTAATCCTTTCACTTTGCCGATACCCTGGCGCGTGGCTTTAATGCCCCTGATCTTTTCCGCGGGCAGGTCGGGGAAATTAATACTCAGGCAACAGTCCAGCGGCAACCCCCGGCGGAGTAACGTCTCGAGTACGGGCAGGCAAAAGGCTTCTGCCGTACGCCAGTTAACAGCATCCTCAGGTCGTTTGTCCTGACTCAGTGCGACCGACGGAATGCCGAGCAGGAGGCCTGTGATGGCCGCGCCTACCGTGCCGGAAAGCACGGTTTCAAAACCGATATTAGAGCCGTTGTTAATGCCTGACAGTTACAGCTGTGGAGGCTGTTCTTTCATCAACTGCCGGACGGCCACCGTGACACAATCAGCCGGTGTACCATGCACTGCAAACCAACGTTCTCCGCGTTGCTCCACACGGACAGGCTCCCTCAGGCTGACAGAGTTGGCCACGCCGCTTTTATCAGTTGCTGGTGCCACGACCCAGACTTCATCGGCGAGCTGTTTTGCCACCCTTTCAAGCAATTTAATTCCCGGTGCGTCAATACCGTCATCATTGACAAGTAAGATCCGTTGTAACCATTTTTGAGCCACAGTATTACCTCCCTTTCAGGGATAAATAAAGACCAGTCAGTGAGTTAAACTTTCCCGGGAATAAAGTGGATTATTCTTTCTCGCCAAATCCGCTGGCAAATAATCCTTTGATTTCATCCATCAGAACCTGTTCGTCAGGACCTTCGCAGATGATTTCAATACTGGATTACCTTTAACGCCGGCTCCCAATACACTCATCAGTCCTTTAATAACGGTTTCCTTACCATTATTTATAAGCGTAACAGAAGACTCATATTTTTTTAGCGTTTTAATAAATGTGGCCGCAGGACGTGCGTGCAGTCCCGTGCTGTTAACAACACGAATATTTTCTCGAATCATTTTTACATCCAACTCTGATTGAAGAATTAAAAGAAAAGGTATATCAGGACGCCTTATTCATCATCAGAATTTTGCTGTAAACGTCCGCTTCTACTGCCGCTTTCGCACCGGACATCACTTTAGCCAAATTTGCTTCATTGTTATTTTGCGTCCACGCCTGACCCACTGTGGTAATAAATGCCTTACGCAGATCGCTGGCAATATTAACCTTCACGACGTTATATTTTACAAAACTGCGGATGATATCTTCATCAATGCCGGAACCACCATGGATAACCAGCGGGCAAGGGCATACTTTGGCAATTTCCTGCAGCAACGGAATATCAATGCGCGGAATATCTTCCAGACCGTGAACGTTACCGACGGAAACTGCCAGCATGCTGCATCCAGTCTCTTCCACAAACCGACGAACCTGATTCACATCCGTCTTACAGTCGGCCTCGCTGACGTGGTCATCTTCTTTACCCAGAATCGCGCCGAGCTCCGCTTCAACGGGCACGCCAAAAGATTTGCAGAAGTCGACGGCTTCTTTAGTAAACGCAATATTTTCTTCATACGGCAGCTCTGCTCCGTCAATCATCACGGAGGTGAAGCCTGCACGA
This sequence comes from Klebsiella sp. NPDC088457, assembly GCF_044900465.1. Lineage (NCBI taxonomy): Bacteria > Pseudomonadati > Pseudomonadota > Gammaproteobacteria > Enterobacterales > Enterobacteriaceae > Klebsiella > Klebsiella sp. NPDC088457. Next base: position 21,605 of record NZ_JBJDNH010000014.1, read on the forward strand.
ACAGCCCGCTTAACATCATCCAGCTCTTTACCATGGTCAAGGTGGAGACTGACCGGCACATCCATGGTCGCCGCGCGTTTACGCACAATTTCATAGATATAATCATAACCCGACAATTTTGCATTTGTCGGTGCAATCTGAATAAAGTTAGGTAATCCTGAACGCTCAATCGCGTCCAGAATAGAAATAGTGGTTTCCAGGTTGGTGGTGTTGAATGCACCCGCCAGGACACGTTTTTCACGGATACGATCGAGCAGGATATTACCGTTTACTAATGGCATGATATTTACCTCTTTCTTCGTTGAAGTACTGTACCCAAATAATATTTATCTGATTTCAACCAGACATTGCCGAAATCAAATGGCATATGATTATCGAGGAATACCAGTTGTTCGAGATGAAGCACCGGTGCTTCTTCATTCACTTCCAGATAGTGTCCCCGTTCGCTACCCACAATTTTTGCGGCGTAGCGACTTTCAGAATATTCAATTTTTCGTCCCGTCATGGCTTCGACAGTCTGAAACAGGTTTTGCTTATTGAAATCAACCTCAGTTATTCCCGGACACAGCGAAATATTGATTCTGTTTTCAATTAACATAACCCTTTCTCCGTCCACGCTACGGATTCGTTTAAGATAAAAAATAGGTGTACCGGGTTCTATCTGCAGCTTTGCGGCCACCCCTTTTGACGCCTTTTCTATACAGGAGTCAATGACCTCCGTCGTAAAAGATAAGTGCTGGCTTTCGAGCGACTCCGCGAAAGATAACAATCCTTCTCCCAGGGAGTAGGAGATATTTTCTTTCTTCACAAAAGTCCCCTTTCCCTGCACCTGAACCAACAACCCCTCATTGACCAGCATGGTGACACCTTTTTTAACCGTGCCTCGGCTAACCTGAAGTATTTCCATGATCTGATTTTCGGAAGGGATCCGATCCCCCTTACCCAGCTCACCCTTATAGATTTTCCCGCGGATCCATTCAGAAACCTGCATATATAATGGAATTTCAGAGTCTTGCAGTATGGTACTCATGTGATGCTTCTCCTGTGTGTAGATCATCTGTATACAAGTATGAACAACTCATGATAATACAGCGTTTTTAAAAATTTAACTATATGACCAACTTCACAGTTTCAGCCCAACATACAGATGTCCGTACGGCAACGCTTTCCATTCTGCAGAGGCCCCGTACAGAAATACGGAGGCACATCCGTCATACGTCAGCTTTAATAATGACTTTCAGGACGTCATTATCCGGATTGGAAGCAAACTCAATCGCTTCAGCAATACGGGACAACGGCCAGGTATGGGTGATCATGTCCTTCGTATTGATTTTGTCTTTTTCCACAATCTCAATCGCTTCTTTCATGTCATAAGGCGTTAGTGAATAGGTGCCCACGATTGAAATTTCATCCCGGAACAGTCTGCTGGCATCAATTTCCACAACCGGATTTTTATCAAATGGTGAGAACACAACAATTCTCCCCCCGCGGCGTACAACATTGACCGCCTGAGAAACCAGGGACGAGACCCCGGCGGCGATGATCACCACATCCGGACCTTTCCCTTGGGTAATTTCTGCTACCCGGGTTTCGACATCTTCGTTTGCCGGATCGATTGCGTGGGTAACCCCCACCTTCAGCGCCAGTTCACGCTTGAACCGGGAAAGGTCGGATACAATCACCGTCGAGGCGCCTTTCAATGCCGCCAGTTGTGCGCTGACCAGGCCAATGGTACCGGAGCCCAGAACCAGCACCGTATCTTTCGGATGGATATTGGATGATTTCAGGCCATGCAGGCAACAGGCGACAGGCTCGATCATTGCCGCCCGATCCCAGTCAAGACCGTCGATAATCCGGTGCGTCAGATGTTCAACGTGCAGGCGTGGGATACGAATAAACTCACTGAACCCGCCAGGTTCCAGATTAGTTTTCTTGAACTGATCGCACAGAGTGAAGAACCCTCGATCACAGTAATGGCAGTTAAAGCAGGGAACATGAATGGCGGTCACCACCCGTTCACCAACCCGGTAGCGGGTAACATCCTTGCCGACTTTCACCACCTCCCCTGACACTTCATGGCCGAGGATCACCGGGCCGGTCACCGTCTGGTGCTGCGCTTTATGAATATCGGTACCGCACAAGCCACAGGAGTGCATTTTGATGAGCATGTCACCGTCGCCAATTTCTGGCACCTCGACATCTTCATACCGAATATCATTTTTACTGTAGTAAACGCTGGCTTTCATTAGTTAACTCCATTACAGAGACGCTCAGTACGCATCTTGGATTCATAAAGCGGCTTATAGATCTGAGTGTAAATTGCCTGATAGTGCATCACGGCATCACTCTCCGGCAGGTAGCGTCGGGTCTGTTCTTCAGCTGTTCCGGGAAGAGATTCCACGTCCACACCTGCAGCTTTCGCTGCCAGCATGGCGGCCCCTTTGCTCACGGCCTCATTGACATTACAGGCCACAATTTCTCGGTTAAGAATATTGGCCTTAAGCTGCAACCAGTACGGGTTTTTGCAGGCGGCCCCAATCACATTCACGACCGGATAATTTTTTCCGATCAGCGTTTCGTATAAATCCAGCAGGTTTCGCAGTTCAAAGCACAACCCCTGGAACACAAAGCGCAGAACGTCTTCCGGTCGGGACTTATCATCAAGACCGTAAACTAATGCCCGGGACCAGGTGTTTCTGTCCGGAGGTCCGCTGCCCCGCAGATGGGGAATGAAGATACCGTCAAGCGCGTCAGCCACAGCCATGTCCTGCTCGTGGCGAAGCGTATCCACCATTCTCAGGAAGGCGGGCATATCGAGCTCGAAGAGGTTTCTGAACCATTCAATGGCATACCCGGCAGAAGGTAATGAGGCATACAGGGAATGGAGCCCTGGAAGCACATGCATGCCATTTGACACCCGGGCACGAAAGAACCGTTCGGTGTTGTTGACTGCTTCGGTCACCACCAGTAATCCCTCTGTTGTCCCTGTGGAATTCAGGATCTGATCTTCACTGGTCAACCCGACGGCCACGGAACCGCACATATGGTCATGCCCGGCGATGGCGACGCGAGTGTCCACCGTCAGTCCGGTCAGTTCAGAGACGTCTGCCGCGACGGTACCAATCGCTTCCCCGGCGTGGACCAGCGGACTAAATAAAGAAGGGGAAAGTTCAGCAGCAGTAATGAGCTGTTCATCCCAGTTCATCTCAGTAATATTTAATGCCATCGTACGTGAAGCCAGGGAATATTCCGAACGTTTCACCCCAGATAATTTAAAAGCAATATATTCCGCCAGGCATAACCATTTCCGGCCTTCATGGGCATTGCTGATATTATCCTGCAACCACTTAATTTTATTGATGCTGTAATTTGAATGTGCAGGGATACCGGTTATTTCATAGATATGTTCGATATCCATGGCGGAAATAATATTTTCCAGCTGTTGTTTAGGCCGGGTGTCATACCAGGTCAGTACCGGACCAACGACATTATCGTTATCATCAAGCAGAACGCCGGCTTCTCCCACACTGGCGACCGCTACGGCGCTGATTTGCTCCGCATCATCCAGAATATTGGTTATTGTTCTGAGGCCATGGATGACCCCTTCCCAGATGAGGCGGACATCAAAATCAGTATTTTCTCCGTCAACAATTTTAGGCGTTCTGAAACTGTACTGATTCATTAATTCCAGAGAAGGAATAGCGAACAAACACACCTTACAATTGGTCGTACCCACATCGATTCCGATCGTATACATCACTCTCCCCTTTTTTTGCAAGGGACAACGTTTGTTTAATTCAAAAGCAGTTCCCTCTGCTTTCGAATAGACAGGATTATTTTGCTACCGGAATATCAGCCGAAGCGGCTTCATTTTCTGCTACTTCTTCTGCTTTCAGTTGTTTTTTGGTGACACGATATAACCACAGGCACAGCAGGAAGATGACAGGAATAAGCACCAGGGCAATGGTATTTCCTTCAAAGATTTTGACTGCCCAGAAACGATACGGGTTACCACCATCCAGCAAGCTGGAGATTTCACCATCCGTTTTCAGCGGGAAGTTCATATCCCGTGCAATTTTGGTCAGGATAGGCGCCGCTGCCGAAGCCACATACAGGTTCACCGCCAGGCATGGAATGCCAATGATGAACGCCCTGACAATATTGCCGCGACAGGCCAGTACCACCATGGATATCGGTACCCAAATGTTCGCCAGGTCACCCAGTGGAAGCAAGCGGTTACCAGGCAGAACTACCGCCAGGAGTACGCCAACCGGAATCAGCAGCAGTGCTGTCGACAACACGGACGGATGCCCCACCGCAACCGCGATATCCAGACCAATATATAGATCGTGGCGGTCAGGATACCGTTTCTTCAGGAAGCTACGCACGGCGTCCGACAATGGTAGCAGGCCTTCCATCAGCAGCTTAACCATGCGGGGCATAATCAGCATCACCGCACCAAGACTCATCGCCAGGTTAAGAACGCCTTTAACATCATATTCCGCCAGCAGGCCAATCCCTGCTCCCAGAATCACCCCTAACATCATCGGCTCGCCAAAGACGCCAAAGCGCTTCTGGATCTGATCCGGATCAGCGTTAAGTTTGTTAATACCCGGGATTTTATCGAGCACCATATTCCCCAGCACGCCGATCGGAAAGAAAATAACCGATGACAGTGTTGGCAAGGAAATTCCCGGCAGATTGAAATACTTCTGGATCATCGGTGCACACCAGTCAGCCATCACGAACGTAATCGCTGCGGTGACACCTGCAATCAGCAGACCAAAGAAGAAGTTACCGGTTACCCCGTAAACCATGGCACCGACCATCGAGAAATGCCAGAAGTTCCAGACATCAATATCGACTGTCTTAGTCCAGTTCAGGGTCAGCATCAGCACGTTAATACCGATAGTCATCGGCACAACGAATGGTGCGACCTGAGAAGCCCAGGCAATAGCAGCAAGCGGTGTCCAGCCAAGGTCAACAACCGGCAAATCGATCCCAGTGTGACTGACCATTTCCTTAGCAGCCGGACCCAGGCTGTCGACCAGTAAACCAAAGACCAGAAAGATGCCGATGAAGCCCATACCGATGGTCAGCGCCGAGCGTAATGCCCGGCTAAAACCGGTCTGAAGACACATTGCCATGATAAATATAATTATCGGCAACATGATCGTCGGACCGAGCCCCAGAATATACTGGACGGCGGAAAATACTTTATCCATCATGCTCACCTTTATTTTTTAAGGATGGCTACGATTTTTTCCAGTAATTCTTCTTCGCCAAATCCGGTCAGCAAAGGAAGGCCATTCAGGACCGGGGTATTCAGTTCCGTCTTAACCGCAGATGTCACGATAATGAGATCCGCCATTCCATCCTGTTTGCCAATCGTGCCGATATTAGACTGAATAGGCTCAACGTTAATACCCTGGCTTTTACAGTACTGAACCACTTTTTCAGTTGCTACCGCAGAAGTCGCAATACCGCTGGTACAGGCGAAGATAATTTTCTTGTTCATTTCAGACTCCAGATATAGTAATAAGAATAACGAGGTAATAAGAACAAATGTTAAGACGGTTTAATACAGATTCTTTGCTAAAAGCTCCATAACATCATCCTTTGATTTCGCCCAAAGGATTTTATCCATTTCATTGCTGCGCTGAAAAAGCGAAATTAGCTTCATCAGAAATTCGAGGTGTGCATCTTTTTCTTTGAGCAGTAAAAAGAAAATGACATTTACTTTCATAGTACAGTCGGGATCTTCAGCCTGATTAAATACGATCCCCTCAGGGCAGGTTACCACGACCAGTTTTTCTTCCCGGATATGCTCGACATCAACATGAGGGATAGCGACCCCCATTCTTTCCAACTGCATTGCCGTTGGATGATCTTCTTCCCGGGCAATCAATGCCTCCGGGTAGCTCGGTTCTACATAGTTTTTTAAAAGCAGTAACTTACTAACGGAACTGAACAGGGTGTTTCTGTTCTGGGGGGGCTCATTCAGGATAATGAGTTCAGGTTCAAGTCTTGAATTTAACGACATATCACTTGGCCTCATAATGGCTGTCAATGCTTAAGGATTCAAAAAATGACAGGTATACTTGTCTATGTACAACCATGCTCAACTTGTTTAAACGTTACCCCTGACAACACAAATCACGCAACCAGCGTCGTTAAGATTTGTGCCTAAGTTCACAAAAAAGCATTACTCATTTTCTTTTTCGGTGAAGAAAACACACATAACAAATTGATTTAAATAAAAAATCTAATTTATTATGACTTTTATGTTACTGACCTTTCCATTTAGCCGTGTGCTTCAGGTCATATGGCTGATAACAGAATTCCGAACGCCATGACCGGCGCTTTTGTCTCGTCACTATCAGGAAAACGGTACCCCGGAAGAAAACGGGGCACCGGAATAGCAGCTGTCGAAGGTAAATGAACACCGTGTTCTTCACTCAACAGTCAGTGGTTGTTACATTTGAGCATGGATAATTGTGATCATCTTTTTTCAGGCGGGAAAATTCGTCTTTGGCTTTTTGTAATTGTTTCATGAACACTGGGGTCTAATGCAGAGTCGCCACGGCAGAGGCTCCAACCAGGCGGCTGGCATCCACATCGCTAGCCCACTGCTCCCCCTGCTTTGACCTATCCTATAGAGCACCTGCAGAAAGTGCCCTGGACCAGATAGTTTTACCGGAGGTGATATCAATGGCTAGTATCAAGTTATCGTCGCGGCTACGATAAAGATCAAACCCGACGTGGTTACGACTGAACCGCCAGCGTTAGGCGTACCAATATAAATTGGTAAACCTAATTTAGTACCGAATGGACCATTTTCACGTGCCGTGCCAAACGGACAATCCCATACCCGTCGATGCGTCGAGCTCAATAACTCACCTATCCAGCGTTGCTGGAATGATTGGTGGTCATTCTGCTGATCTTGCCAGAGAGTGAATCAAGGTTTAGCTTACCAATCAGCCAGTTACTGGCAAAGGCGATCCCAGTCAGAGGAGCCATATTTAAAAAGCCCGCTTAAGGAAACGTAAGCGGGCTTTTTGCTTTCTGTCTGAGGCTCGCCATCCGGGACGGAACTTAACCCGTCTTGCGGCATAGCTCATCGATGCTTTTCCCGGGACTACCGTATCGGGCAAACGCCATCTCCCGGCGGTGAGAATAGGTAAAAGCGTAGCGGAAACGAGGTAGGCGCGTACGCTTTCCGCAGTGAGCTGAGCCTCCACTTCCCGCCATGGCTGTCTGATACTGGTATGGGCCGCAAGAGGGTAGGTAAAATGAGTGAGAAAAATACACCGCCTGTTTCTATAGCAATATCAATCACTAATAATAATGCTATCGATCACCGGCTGCACAATTCTCGGGAAAACGGCCGCATCATCAAAGGCGCGAGCCGACAGCATCGCGCCGTGCACCGTCGCCATCAGCAGGTTCGCCACGTTCTCAGGGGTTCCGCGTAGCTGAAAGCGCTTTTCGCTCTCTCCTTTACGCAGGAGCGAAGCCAGCCAGTCGGTAAGATCGGTGAAATGCCCGCTGACTTCGCTGGCCACCTCGGGCGGCAGCGTCGGCAGTTCGACGGCAAGCAGCGCGCAGATGCAAAAAGGTGAGGATCCCTCACGAATACAGGTCGCCCAGTAGTCGGCGTAGGCCTGAAGCTCCGCCGCCGGGTTGTTTATCTGGCGACTCATCGCCTGCATTCCGGCCCGGGCCTCTTCGCGATACCCGGTGACGACGACCTTGACCAGGTCTGCCTTGCTGGGAAAATGGTGATGAATGCTCGCTTTGCGGATGTTCACCTTTTCCGAGATATCGGCGAAGCTGAAACTGCGGTAGCCGCCGCAGGTCAGCAGCTGCCGGGTATAAGAAATAATTTCGTTTGCTTTCGATGAACGCTCAGTCGTCATGGTCAGATCCCGGTGTCAATATACCGCTCAATAAGATGCATACTATCAGAGCGTTGGTGGAAAACCTACCAACAGGTAGTCTGCTTATTGATGATGAAAATGCTGTGTCCAGCCGTTCGGGCGCAACATATCGCTCCCCTTCCCACAAATGCGTCTTCCTTTTTGGCCTCATCCCGCCGGGTTTTTTATGCGCCGCGTGGGAGTGATAATCCTCTTGCCTGTCCAGGATGCGGTAAATATAATCATCAGGCATTTCCACAATGCCGTAGGCGTTACCGTCATCCAACGCGCCCGGATGCCCCAGGGTCTCAGCAGAGAGTACGGGGATCGTCAGCGGCGACGTCCTGTTTTTCATCCAGGCTATCCTCATCCACGGCAATGCCGATAGTCCCCTCGCCGCATTTCCACCCATTCCAGCCGGAGAGGACATTGTTATGAAAATTAGCGGTAATACCCTGCTGATTACTGGCGCCACCAGTGGTATCGGTCGCGCGCTGGCCGAAACGTTTTACGCACGCGGCAACCGGGTCATCATTACCGGACGCCGCCAGTCCCTGCTCGATGAAATGACCCGCGCACATCCGGGTATGACCGGCTTCAGGCTCGATATACTCGATGATGCGATGCTTGACGCGGTCGCCGCCGAGGTCAGAGAGCGCTTTCCCGATCTGAACGTGCTGATTGCCAATGCCGGTATTTCACGCACAGAGCGTTTCATCGCGGACGGCTGGAAGACAGACGCCGCTCAGGAGATAGTCAGCACCAACATTCTCGGCCCCCTACGCACCGCGGCGGCCTTTATGCCGCTGATTATCGGACAGCCGGATGCCACCTTCATGGCAACCAGCTCCGCGCTGGCGTTTGTGCCAAGAACCGACTTCCCAACCTACTGCGCCAGCAAAGCGTTCCTGCACTCCTGGCTGATCTCTTTACGTCACCAGATGCGTCATATCCCCGTCGAAGTCCTCGAACTTTCTCCGCCTTATGTGCAGACGGAACTCACGGGCAGCGCTCAGGCCACCGATCCCCGGGCCATGCCGCTGGCGGAATATATCTCCCGCGTAATGGCGTTAATCGAAAATCATCAGCACCCGAACGGAGAGATCCTGCTTGAGGGGGATAAAGCACGGCGCTGGGCGGAAAAAGAGGGAACCTTTGATACGCTTTTCCGCGCCATGAACCCGGATTAACCCCCAGCCGTGCCGATATGATTCGGCACGGCTTTGCTGGTCAGTTCGCCGAACTTATCGCCTGCCGCGACCGGACATACTTTCGAAGACGCCATCGCGTCGCACCAGGGCATGGAATAGCGCGGCGGCCAGGTGCAGCATAACGGTGATAAACAATGCCAGCGCCACCAGCGAATGCAGCGGGCGCAGGACGGCATACCAGTCATTATTCACCGGCGTAAGCGGCGGTAAAATAAAGACGCCCGCCACAGAGATGGGATACCCCGCCGCCGATTGCATCGCCCAGCCGATAAGCGGCTGGAGAAGCATCATCGCGTACAGCGCCCAGTGCGAGAGATGCGCCAGCCCCCGTTGCCAGGCGGGTACCGAAGCCGGCAGCGGCGGCACGGCGGTGTAAAAACGGAGCCATAGCCGCACCACCACCAGCAGCAGAATCATCAGCCCCAGCGGCTTATGTATAGACACCAGTAACGCATGCAGCGACGAAACCGTTGCGACCATGGCGACGCCAATAAAGAGCATCGCCATGATAGCGGCGGCCATCAGCCAGTGCAGGAAGCGCAGCGCCGGATGGAAATGAGCGACCTGTTTCATAAGTGGGCTCCTGACTGTTGGGATTGTTCACGGGTGCGGGCGTTATACGATTTGGCGTAGGCTGACGAACGCGCATTGAGTAACGGATCGTCTGAGGCGGCAATACCGTTCGGGAGAATCAGGGGGTCGTAATTGATATCGTTGCATGGGCCGTTCTGCTGCGCCACGGCGCTTGTCAGCTCAAGCGTACCGGCATTGATAGTTTGCCGATCGTCAGGCCAGACGCTGGCGGCATCGTTTCCCACGTCGCCAGGTCGGGCGACGGTGATTACCAGATCCCACTTCAGCGTCCCTTGCGCCAGGCGCTGTGCAATATCCTGCTGCAGGAAGTCTTTATCACGTTTATCCGCCTCGCTAATGGGCTGATAGCCGGTATGCGGCACCATGCTCCAGCGAACCAGATGTTCTGCCCCCGTCTTGTCGATAAAACGGAACGCATTCAGGCTGTTATAGCGATCGCTCGCCCAGCTGGATGAGGGAACGTACTGCTTTGCCCAGGCCAGATAGCGCTGCAGTTGGGGGTGCGCGCCCACAAACGTCTTCAGCTTTTCCGGGTTGGGCTTGCCGGTTGCCGGGTCAGGCAAGGTGACGGTTTGCAGTTCGTAGAACTCTTCAACGGTGGAAACCGGAAACAGCGGCATGGCGTTCATGCCTGTCCGCCACTGTTCGCCATTCTGCTGCCTGAACTCCAGCGCCATACTGCGCACGGGAACGGCATAATCCGGCGCGTCGGGGTTGCCGCCGGCAATGGCGAAACGTCCGGTGACCGGCGTTTCTCCCGGTGCGAACAGCGCTGCCCGCGACAGGGAACTGGCATGGCCATTGGAGATAAAGCGCCCCACGACACATACGCCTTTGGCATGGTTGCGGCGAAAGCCCGGATGCTCGCCGCCCGATTGTTGCAGCACCGTAACCAGCTTGTCAGAGGTGAAACGATGCGGCGTCAGCCAGCCGCCCGCCCACAGAAACAGCGCTATCACGGCCAGGGGAATAATAGCGACCAGCAGCAGGCGCACTATTTTCTGCCTGCCAGAGAGTGAAGAGATTGTCATATTTTTGCTCACACTATTGCATTGAATCCGCAGACCGGGAGGCGAGAAGGCGCTCCGGCAGGTCAAAAGTTTATTTGCACAAAACCGCGGGTCGTTATCGCCGCGCGGTCTCATTGTGGTTATGCCCCACGCCAAACAAACCTACTAGTTGGTAGTTTACCTGTCAATGCCGGAATGCGAATCTGTCGCGGCAGCGCTGTCGATACAGGATCGGGAAGGCGTCTTATTGGGGAGGGCGGCCTGGCCGTTACAAAACAGGCGAAGAGCCTATCCGCGCCGGCTGATGCCCGCTGGCGACCTGCAGGAGCTGGCCTGGAGAAGGATAATTCACGCTGTTAGCATGACGTGACCCCGTAACTTACCGCCGGAGCGGAAAGAAAAAACGGTGCTGATGCCCTTTTCTCTCTTTTACAGCGTCGCCGTGCGCATCATCTCAATCAATTTTCGCAGGCCCGGATGGAGCTGCCTGCGGCTGGGGTAATACATCACCATCGGTTCATCTTCGCATTTCCACCCGGGAAGCACCTGTACCAGCCGCCCGCTTTCCAGCAGCGGGCGCGTCCGCACCTCCAGACAATAGGCCAGCCCAAAGCCGTTAAGGGCGGTATCGATAATCATCTCGGTCTCGTTAAGGATCAGCGAGCCGGGAACATCCAGCGCCAGCGCTTCCCCGGCGTGGTTAAGCTGCCATTTGTACAGCGTCCCGTTACCGAGCCGCATGCGGATACACTGATGCTGCAACAGATCGTCGGGATGGTGCAGAGGAAGATGGGCGTTATTGTGCAGATACGCCGGGGAAGCCACCACAATCCACTTCAGCTTGCGGGTCAGCGGCATGGCAATCATGTCGCGCGGCACGCTCTCGCCATAGCGGATCCCGGCGTCATAGCCGCTGCCAATGATATCCACCAGCGTATTATCGACGGTGATTTCCAGCTGCAGCCGCGGGTGCATCGCCATAAATTTCGCCAGCACCGGGGCAAACAGCAGCTGGGCCGCATCGCGGGGAATATTAATCCGCAGTCGCCCTACCGGAGATTCGCGGTAATGATCCAATTCATCCAGCGCCAGGCGGATATGGGAAAAGCCCGTTTCCAGATGGCCGAGCAGCGCCTCGCCGGCATCGGTCGGCACCACCGAACGGCTGGTACGATTGAGCAGACGCACCCCCAGCCGTTCTTCCAGTCCGCGCATGGTATGGCTTAGCGCGGAGGTCGATACGCCAAGCTCCGAGGCCGCAAGGCGAAAGCTTTTGCGCCGGCAGATAGTTAAAAATACGTTCAGATCGGCGAGTTCGCCGCGGACCGGTGCAGGCATAAAAGTGCCCTCTGTCATCAAGGGTTCGTTGAAATTAATTCAACTTAACATGAGTTAGTATAGTTCCCAACTATCGACAGGAGGGAACATGGCAATCGAAACGATTCACATCGCCGGCATTTCACAACCGGTCAGCCGTATCGGTCTTGGTACCTGGGCAATGGGCGGCAGTATGTGGGGCGGCAGCCATGACGAGCAGTCGATCGCCACGCTGCACGAAGCGCTGGACCGCGGCATCAATCTTATCGATACCGCCCCGGCCTACGGCTTCGGCCACTCCGAGGAGGTGGTCGGTAAGGCGCTGGCGGGCCGCCGCGAGCGGGCGATTATCGCCACTAAAGTCGCCCTGGAGTGGGACGACGCGGGACGCATTACCCGCAATTCCACCCCGCAGCGTATCCGCCAGGAGATTGAAGACTCGCTCCGCCGCCTGCAAACCGACTATATTGACCTGTATCAGGTCCACTGGCCGGACGAGCTGGTGGCGTTCGAAGAGACGGCCCGCGTCCTGCAAGATCTGCAACAGCAGGGAAAAGTTCGTGCGCTGGGGGTCAGCAACTACTCTCCGGCGCAGATGGATCGGTTCCGCAGCGCGGCGCCGCTGGCGACCCTGCAGCCGCCGCTCAATCTGTTTGAGCGCGGAAAAACGCAAAGCGAGCTGCTGCCTTATGCCGAACAACATCAGCTGGTGGTCCTCGCCTACGGCGCCATCTGCCGCGGCCTGCTGTCGGGGCGGATGACGCCGGATACGGTATTTGGCACAGACGATCTGCGCAGTATCGATCCCAAGTTCCAGCCGCCGCGCTATGCCCACTACCTGGCGGCGGTTGCGGCGCTGAAAACCTTCGCTCAGCAGCGCTTCGGCAAAAGCGTGATGGCGCTGGCGCTGCGCTGGGTCCTCGACGCCGGCCCGACCGTTGCGCTGTGGGGCGCCCGTCGTCCGCAGCAGCTGGCGGGGCTCGAAGAGGTTGCCGGCTGGCAGCTTACCGCGGAGGATAAGCAGGAGATCGACGCGATCCTCGCGCAGCACATCGCCGAACCGCTGGGTGCGGAATTCATGGCGCCGCCGCACCGCCGCTAAGCGTGGTAAAAAGAGTGACGCGCCCCGAGCAGTGCGCTGCCCGGGGCGCGTTTTGTTGTTCACCTGCACAAGTCAAAATAAAAATGAGCTCATCAGTCAATGAACCTCCTCGCGAGACGGATGCTGGCGAAGTTTCCCTGTCGCGCCTCGCTCTGCTGAAGGCGCTGTTCGCCCTCGGCACGGGCGGTTTCGCTATCGGTACCGGCGAATTCGTTATTATGGGCCTGCTGCCCGATGCGGCCAGCGGGCTGCAGGTGTCGATTCCATCGGCCGGCCATCTGATCAGTATCTACGCGCTGGGGGTGGTAGTCGGCGCGCCGCTGCTGGCGGTCCTCGGCGCACGTTGGGCGCGACGGGACTTTCTGATTGCCCTGATGGCGATGTTCGCCGCCGGCAACCTGCTGAGCGCCGTTGCGCCGGGCTACTATTCCATGCTGCTGGCGCGCTTCGTCGCCGGGTTTCCGCACGGCACCTTCTTCGGCGTTGCCGCGCTGCTGGCCGCCAGCCTGGTGGACCGCTCGCGACGCGCTCAGGCGGTATCGATGGTGCTGCTTGGCCTGACCATCGCCAATCTGCTGGGGGTGCCGGCGGTGGCCGCCATCGGCCAGCTGTTCGGCTGGCGCAGCGCCTTCGCTATCGTTGGCGGCCTGGCCGTACTGACGCTGATTCTGGTGCGCGCCTGGGTGCCATGGCGCGCCGGCGATAAAGCGGCCAGCCCGCTGCGCGAGCTGACGGCGCTGACCCGCAAGCAGGTGCTGCTGACGCTGGCGATCGGCGCCATCGGCAGCGGCGGGATGTTCTCGATATTCAGCTACGTGAAGCCGACGATGCTGGAACTGGCCCACCAGCCGGTAGACATGATTCCGGTCATCCTGGCGATGTTTGGCTTTGGGATGATTATCGGCAATATCGTTGGCGGCCGTCTGGCGGATCGCGGCCTGGAAAAAACCATTCGTCTGCTGCTGGTCTGGGCGATTGTGGTGATGAGCGCCTACGTCTATACCGCACATTACGCGTGGCCCGGCGCGATAACCGTAATGCTGGTGGGCACCATGGTGTCGCTCTCTTCGGTACTGCAAATCCGCCTGATGGACGTTGCCGGCGATGCGCAAACCATGGCCGCGGCGATGAACCACTCCGCGTTTAACATCGCCAATGCGCTGGGAGCCTGGCTGGGCGGCGTCACCATTTCCGCCGGTTTCGGCTGGCAGTCCACCGGCTGGGTCGGAGCCATCCTCGCGCTCTTCGGCCTGCTGATCCACACCTGGGCGACGATCGATGCCCGAAAACGCTCACCTTTACCCCATTGAGGATGATGTCATGACCCTGACTCTGACGCTTGCCGACGCGCTGCTCGCCGGTGTTAAAACGGCGGTGGAAACCCATCGCTTTCCGCCAGTTTCCGCGGCAGTGCTGGACAGCGGCGGCCATCTGACGGCGTTTGCCCGCATGGACGGTACGTTCCTGGCGACCATCGATATTGCGATACGTAAAGCCCGTACCGCCGTGCTGTTTCAGGCGAACAGCGAGAGGGTCGGCGCCGATCTGCATCCCGCCGGGGCGGCATATTCGCTGGAAAACAGCAACGGCGGCCTGGTCGGCATTGAAGGCGGCATCCCGCTGCGCAATGCCCGGGGCGCGACGATCGGCGCGATCGGCGTTTCCGGCGCCAGCAAAGAGCAGGACCGGCAGATTGCCGCTTTTGCGATTGCCGCGGTGATGGAGTCCCGCACTTAACCGCAACCGGGCAGGCGTAGGCGCTATCACCTCACCTGCCCCCCGCCCGCCCCGCCTTTTCGTTCAATCCTATTCCGCAGGCGCGCATCTCGCATCACGCCCGCGCGATAAAACCCACCTTTTCGTCCGCATCTCAGCCTTGCTTTCATTAAAAATCCGGCAAATCAGGTAGAGAATCGAACGGACATCACATTAAGCCGCGGTTTAGCGGTCAACGGGCGAAATTTGTGAAACCGATCATATTTGTATTATTGAATTATTGTCATACAAGATTATAACCTCTTTACTACAAAAAACGATCGGGCAGTTATCGACCTTTTAACAAGGAGTCAACAATGTCTTCCGCCGTTGAACAGTATCGAATCTACGCAATCCGCTATGCCCACCACCACCGTATGGCGCGGGATAATTTTATCGGCGGCGATCTCCACGATGGCCCCATGCCGATTGACTACTTCATTTGGGTGATCCAGAACGACACCCGCACCCTCGTGCTGGACACCGGCTTCGATGAACAGATGGCCAAACAACGCGGGCGCACCATCATCCATCCGATCGCCGAAGGTCTGGCGCAAATTGGCGTCGATCCGGCTACCGTGACTGACGTCATCATTAGCCACATGCATTACGACCACGCCGGTAATCACCCGCTGTTCCCGGCGGCAACCTTCCATCTGCAGGATCGCGAAATGGCCTTCTGTACCGGCCGCTGCATGTGCCACCACGAAGTGCGTCACCCCTTCGATGTGGAAGACGTGAAAGCGATGATCGATAAGCTCTTCGCCGGTCGCGTACGTTTTCACGACGGCGACGCCGAACTGGCGCCGGGCATTACGCTGCATCGTACCGGCGGCCACTCTGACGGGCTGCAGATCGTGCGCGTCAGTACCGCCCGCGGTTGGGTGGTGCTCGCGTCGGACGCCGCGCATTTCTACGCGAATATCGAACAGGCTCGCCCCTACCCGGTGGTGTTTAACGTTGGCGATATGCTGGAAGGTTACGCAACCGTCAAACGCTTAGCCGACTCGGCCGACCATATCGTTCCCGGTCACGATCCTTTGGTTCTACGCCGTTATCCTGCTTTTTCGGCCGCCACTGAGGGGTGGATTGTCCGCGTCGATCGGCAGCCGCAGCCCGCCACTTCATTTTGAAAAGGAGTATCCCATGATCGTTGAAATGCGCATTTACCACTGCATGCCGGGTCGGTTACCGGCATTACTGGAGCGTTTTCGTCATACCACGCTCGGTTTCTTTGCCAAATACGGTATTAAGCAAATTGGTTTCTGGACCACCGCGGTCGGCGAAAGCAACCACACTTTGACCTATTTGCTGAGCTGGGAAGATATGGCCGAGCGTGAAAAATGCTGGAATGCATTCCAGGCCGATGTGGAATGGCAGGAAAAGCGTGCGGAAAGCGAGCGTCAGCACGCCATCGTTTCCCGCATCGAGAACAGCTTCCTGCTACCCACTGATTTTTCAGCGCTGCGCTAAAACCGCCGTTTCTGCCGTTAAGAGAGGTTGACGTGAAAAGTATCCACACCGTGGGGTTTATTGGCTTAGGCATGATGGGAACGCCCATGGCGACCTGCCTGAGCCGGGCGGGTTACAGCCTGCTGCTGCATGACGCCGATCGCCAACGCGCCGACGCGCTGGCGGAATCGCTGCGCGCTGCGCCGCTGTCGGCCGATAACGTGGCAAGTCTGGATGTGCTCATCACCATGCTGCCCAACTCCGACATCGTCGAAGAGGTGCTGTTCGGCCAGCAGTGGGCCGAACGCCTGCCCGCCGGCGCGGTCGTCATTGATATGAGCTCATCCGTACCGTCCCGTTCGCGCGATCTGGCGCAGCGCCTGCAGCAACAGGGCTTATGTTATCTGGATGCTCCGGTTTCCGGCGGCGTCGGACGTGCGGAACAGGGCAAGCTCGCCATCCTCGTCGGCGGCGAGGAGGAGGTGCTGTCCCGCTGCCAGACGCTGCTGGCCGCCATGGGCAGCTCCATCCTGCATATCGGCGCCGCCGGCAGCGGCCATGCGGCGAAGGCGCTGAACAACTATGTTTCGGCCGCCGGTCTGACGGCGACGGTGGAGGCGTTGCTGGTGGCCCGCCGGTTTGGCATCGATCCGCAAGTGATGACCGATGTGCTCAACGCCTCCAGCGGCCGCAGCAACACCTCAGAAAACAAGGTGCGGCAATTTATGCTGAGCGGAAGCTACGCTTCAGGCTTCGCGCTGAAACTAATGGATAAAGATTTGCAGATTGCCAAAGGCCTGGCCGCTGCGGTCGATTACCCGCTACGTCTTGGCGAGCATTGCATCGATCTCTGGCACCAGTATGCAGGGTCCGTATCGGCCAGCGCTGACCATACGGAAATGTATCGGCTGCTGGACGACAACGGCCCCTCCACAGGAAACTGACTATGCCCCATACCACACAGTTTTATATTGATGGCCGCTGGGTTGAGCCGGCGGCGCCGCGCTGGTTCACGGTGATAGACCCGGCAACCGAGCAAGCGGTTGCCCAGCTAGCGCTGGGGAATGAGCAGGACGTCGACCGGGCGGTCGCCGCCGCGCGGCGGGCGTTTCCCGCCTGGGCTGAGACGCCGGTTGCCGAACGCATCGCCTTATTAAAACGCATCCTGACCGGGTATCAGCGCCGCTACGAGGAGTTTGCCGCCGCCATTCACCGCGAAATGGGCGCGCCGATGAAATTCGCCCGCGACGGGCAAGCGGTACGCGGCGTCGCGCACCTGGAGACGTTGATTGAGGTGCTGGAAAATTTCGCCTTTGAAGAACAGCGCGGTAGCACCCGTCTGCGGCTGGAACCGATCGGCGTTTGCGGCTTGATTACCCCCTGGAACTGGCCGGTGAATCAGGTGGTGGTGAAAGTGCTGCCGGCTCTGGCGGCAGGTTGCGCCATGGTATTGAAACCCAGCGAATACTCCCCGCTCAGCGCCTTGCTGTTTGCCGAAGTGCTGCATGACGCCGGGGTGCCTGCCGGCGTTTTCAACCTGGTGAATGGCGATGGACCCGGCGTCGGCGCCGCCCTGGCGGCGCACCCGGATATAGAGATGGTGTCGTTTACCGGCTCGACTCGCGCCGGGATCGAAGTCGCCAGGCTGGCCGCTCCGGGCGTCAAGCGCGTGGCGCAGGAGCTGGGGGGCAAATCGGCCAATCTCCTGCTGGATGATATCGATCTGCAAAACGCCGTAACCCGCGCGGTCGCCGCCTGTTTTACCAACAGCGGACAGTCCTGCTCAATTCCGACGCGCTTACTGGTCCCTCGCGCCCGGCTGGATGAGGTCAATGCCATCGCCCGGCGGGCCGCGATGCAGTATCGCGCGGCTCCTGGCGACGATGACAAACCCCGGTTGGGGCCGCTGGTCAATCGCGCGCAGTTCGAACGCGTTCAGCAGCTCATCCAGCGCGGCATCGATGAACAGGCGGAGCTGTTGCTCGGTGGAACCGGCAGACCCGAAGGCGTCCAGCAGGGTTACTACGTGAAACCCACTATTTTCAGCCAGGTGACCCCCGACATGATCATCGCCCGTGAAGAAATCTTTGGCCCGGTGTTATGCATCATGCCATATGACAATGAAGACCAGGCCATCGACATCGCCAATGGTTCTGACTACGGTCTGGCCGCTTACGTGCAGTCGGCCGATCCCGAACGAGCCCGGGCCATCGCCCGGCGGCTCCGCGCCGGTCAGGTCCATATCAACTATCCTCCCGTTGATTTTCATGCTCCCTTTGGCGGCTATCGCCGCTCCGGTAACGGACGCGAATGGGGAGAAGCCGGGCTACGGGAGTATCTGGAGGTGAAAGCGATGGTCGGCTATCACCCAGCCTAATCGGCAAAAAAATTTTAGCCATTTTCACTGTCATACAATCATACGAAAAATGAGGAAAGTTTCCTCAGGGGGGCATAATGGAAGAAAGTGAACTGTTTCAACAAGGCTTTGCTAACCGTAAAGAGGTCTTAGGCGAGACCCATGTTGATAAATCATGGGCCAGCGCGGATGACTTCAATCGTCCCATGCAGCGCCTGGTGACGGAATTCTGCTGGGGACGAGTGTGGGGAGACGAAACCTTGCCCTTCAAAACCCGCAGCATGCTGAACATCGCCATGTTGACCGCGATGAGCCAGCACCACGAACTGGCAGTCCACGTCCGCGGCGCGCTCAATAACGGCGTCAGCAAGGCTGAAATCCAGGCCGTGCTGATGCAAACCGCCGTATATTGCGGCGCGCCTGCCGCGCTCGCCGCATTTCGCGTCGCTACCGCCGCCATTAGCGAATGGGAAAAGGAGAACATCCCCGAGGCATGATCGCGCATTCTGACCCTACACATTCACCGCCTCCGGCAGTGAATTCCCTAACGCCAAACGCGCCCTGAGAGGTGCGAACAATGCAGGAGACAGACATGGTAAGCATTAGCGCCAACCAGGCCGTCACTGATATGGAACAGAAGCAATCGCAGGAAGATAAACGTAAGAGCGCCGTGCGCGGCGCATTCTTTTCCGAATATATCGACATGTTTGACATCTACCTTCCGGTCGTTGCGCTGTCGCCGGTGCTGTTTTATTTCCAGCCGCCTAATCTGTCCAGCGGTACGGCCACCATTCTGGCTTCGCTGGTGTTTATCACCACCCTGCTGGGCAGACCGCTGGGGGCACTGATATTCGGCATCGTGGCAGACAAACTGGGGAGACGAAAAGCCTCCATCTATTCGGTGTCCGGATTTGGGGTCGTGACCTTCCTGATCGCCCTGTTGCCCGGGTACGAGACGCTCGGCCTCACTGCCTATATTTTGCTGGTGCTGCTGCGCTTTATTGACGGCATCTTTCTCGGAGGCGGCTATACCGGGGCTATGCCGCTGGCGATCGAATATGCCAAAAAAGAGCAGCGCGGGTTTGTCGGCGGACTGATCATCGCCGGTTTCCCGGCGGCCTATGTGACCATCAACTTAATCACCATGCTGATGTTTTTCCTGTTCCCGCTCGACGGCATTCACTCGCCGTATGCGCAGTGGGGCTGGCGTATCCCGTTCATTATCGGTGCGCTGCTGGCGGCCGCCCTCGCTTTTTATTACGTCCACAAGGTGGCTGAATCAGAGGTCTGGCAAAACGAAGAGGGAACGGTGAAAGAGAAGCTGCCGCTGCGCGATTTAATTAGCGGCAAAAGCGCGCGCAACCTGCTGCAGGTACTGATTATGATGACCGGATTCTGGTTAACGCAGAATATCGTCACGATCTATCTGCCGACCGGTCTGCTGATCAATACCCTGCATCTGAATGGCTTCGAGATGACCGCGACGCTGATGCTCACCTATCTGGTGCTGTTCTTCAGCTATATTGGCGCCGGTCTGCTGGGGCAAAAATTTGGTCGCCGTCGCTTCTTTATCGTCGTCGGACCGCTGATTGCAACCGTTGGCGCAGCCATCCTCTATATCCTGACCACCGTGCCGCTGCCGCTGTGGGCGGTGATGACCCTGGTCTGTCTGTTGGCCGTGCTGGTGACCTCCCCCTGGGGAGCGATCGTCACCTATATCAATGAACGATTCGTAACCGATGTCCGTGCAACCGGGTTTGGCGTGGGCTTCAGCCTGTCCGTGATCTTACCGTCGTTTTACGCCTTTTATATGAGCTGGTTGAGCGCGCTGATGCCGCTGGCCCTGACCGCCGTTTTCCTGCTGATACTCGGCGGGGTGATTGGCATGATCGGAGCCATGATGGGACCCGAAACCAAAAATGTGGATTTCACCGCACATTAACCGCACTCACAGGAGAAAAGTGATGCACAGTAAAAAGTTAGGTTTTATTGGCTTAGGTAACATGGGGGGACGCATGACCCGTTGCCTGGTGGACGCCGGTATCGAGGTGCTGGGGTTCGACCCTCAGCCTGGCGCGGCGCAAAAAGCCGGCGCCCGCGAAGCGCGGGACCTGCGTGAGGTGGCGGCGGAGTGCGATCTGATTCTGCTGTCGCTGCCGGATAGTAAGGTTGTCGAAAACGTCATGCGGCAGCAGGATGGCCTTCTTGCCCATTGCCGCCATGGACAGACCATCGTCGATTTGAGTACGGCCTCGCCGGCGTCGACCGTGCGCCTGCACGGCCTGCTGCAGGAAAAAGGCGTGACCTATATCGACGCGGGGATCTCCGGCGGCGCGGCGGCGGCGGAAAAAGGCCAGCTGACGCTGATGGTCGGCGGCGAGGAGGCCGCTATTCAGGCGCTTGAGTGGGCGTTTGCGCCTATCGCCAGCAAGGTGGTGGTGATGGGGGAAAGCGGCGCGGGCCACACCACCAAACTGCTGAACAATTTCCTCAACGCGGTCAGCCTGGCGGCAACCGCCGAGGTGATGGTCGCCGGTAAAAAAGCCGGTCTGGATTTGCCGCGGCTGCTGGACGTGCTGAACAGCAGCAGCGGGGTTAACTTCGCCACCCTGCATCGCTTCCCGCGGATCGTGCAGGGCGATTATCTGGAAGGCGGATTAACCGGCAAATTAATGACCAAAGATTTGGTGCTGTATGCCGACCTGCTTCACCAGCTCGGCATGGCGTCATTAAACAGCGCCGGGCCGCTCGCCAGCTTCGGTCTGGCGACCGCGCTGGGTTACGGCGATGTCATCAGCAACCGCGTGGTTGACGCCATCGGCGATATTTCCGGTGGTATCCGCCTCTCTTCTTCCAATAACTGATACGGAGCACATTATGCGTATTTTTCATGGCCGTGAGGCGAACCTGCCTTCCGAAAAACGCGGGGCGACTTTCACCGGCGAGGTCTGGGCCGATGTGGTGATGCCGGCGACCGACGGGATCACCATCAACAACGTCTTTTTTACCCCGGGCGCGCGTACCTTCTGGCATACCCACGAGCAGGGGCAGATTCTGCAGGTGATCGCGGGTAAAGGCTGGATTTGCGTTGCAGGGGAAAGCGCGCAGCCGATCCGGGCGGGCGATACCGTCTGGATCCCCGCAGGCGAACGCCACTGGCACGGCGCGGCGCAGGATAGCTACATGCAGCACACCGCGACGTCGCTCGGCAAAACCGGGTGGCAGGACGAGGTGACTCACGACCAATATGTACAGTCAACACGTGGATAGGGGGCGCAATGAATACGAGCCAACCCGATTTACGCCAGCAGATACTGGATACGCATCACTACTGGGAAGAGGGTCAGGATGCGCTGCTGCGTCTTGATGCCGGTTTTCTGCAGGCCTGGCACCAGCTGGCCTGCGTACCGTTACGAAAAAATCATCTGGAAAACAAAGTGAAAGCCATGGTCGCACTCAGCGCCAGCCTGGCATCGACGCATATCTATCAGCCGGGGATCCGCCGCCATATCGACGTGGCGTTAAAATATGGTGCCACCCGTGAAGAACTGGTCGAAATCCTGGAGCTCACCAGCACGCTGGGGATTCATGCGGCCAATATTGGCGTCCCGCTGCTGCTGGAAGTTCTGGAGGAAGAAGGGCTACGCCAGGAGCCGGCAGCGCTGACCGAACGTCAGCAGGCGCTGAAGGCCAGCTTTATTGCCAACCGCGGCTACTGGCACGCTTCATGGGACGGATTATTAGAACTGGATCCAGATTTGTTTGAATATTACATTGAATTTTCGTCAGTCCCCTGGCGCACAGGCGTACTATCCCCCAAAGTTAAGGAGCTCATCTACTGCGCGTTTGACGCTTCAGCAACCCACCTGTACGCACAAGGCCTGAAGCTGCATATGCGTAATGCTATCGGATATGGCGCCAGCAAAGAAGAGATTTTAGAAGTGCTGGAAATCGTGAGCCTGATTGGCATGCACGGAGCGGAAGCGGCGGCGCCGCTGCTGGAACAGGCGCTGAACCCGCGCTGAATGACCGGGTCGCAGCAGGGTCACTTGCTGTGACTCAGAAAGATATGGTACAAATTGTGATGTCTTTTGTCATACAGGAATACAAAAATGAATACGGAGATGAACTTGGTCCGGCCGAATACCCTGCGGCGTCAGGTGGAGAACGCCCTTCGTGAAGCCATCATGTCCGGCCGCTTTCATCCCGGCCAGCGTCTGATCGAACGCGAGCTGTGCGAAAACCTTGGCGTGAGTCGGACGTCTATCCGGGAAGCGTTACGCCAGCTGGAAGCGGAAAAATTAATCCGCATCGTGCCGCATAAAGGCCCGATCGTCGCCAGTATCTCCCTGAAAGAGGCCGAAGAGCTGTATGCCCTGCGCAGCGTACTGGAAGGGTTTGCCGCCAGGGAGTTTGCGCTCCAGGGCAGCGACGCCAGTATCGCGCAATTTGCTCAGGCGGCCGGTCAGCTGCGTGAGGCCGCGGAGTCAGGCCAGCAGGAAGAGGTGCTGCGTGCCAAAACGGCCCTGTATGACATCATTTTTGATAACTGCAATAACAGCCTGGTGAAAGAGATCCTCACCAGCCTGCATTCACGGGTGAACCTGTTACGCGCCACCTCGCTGATGGAGCCTCATCGCATGCCGTCGAGCCTGGCGGAGATCGATCAATTAGCCCAGGCGCTGCGCGAGCGGGATGCCGAACAGGCCCAGGCGATCGCCTCGTTACATGTCAATAACGCCTGCAAAGTGGCGCTGCAGATGCTGCGTCGCCAGAACGAAGAGTAGCCGGCGCGCGGATCGCGTAAAAGGCGGAGAGTTAAAAATCATATTTTAACGTTAAACGGTTCTGCCAAAAGTTCTTTTTATATCGTGATGATGTCTGTACTCCGGCATAATCGCTGAGATTAAAGCCTGTAAAAATACCCGGGGCGAACCAGGTAAAGAACACCATATATTCCGACTGATTGATTCCCGGCGCGGCGACGTCCGCCTTCAGATCCATAAAGGAGTAGCGCGCGCCGACTTTCAGCGCCTCCTGTAGCGAATAAGCCACATTCGTTGAGTATGCGTTTCCGCTGCCCAAATCCTCGGTGCTGGTAAAATAAGGCTGAGCGAACCACGGCCCGGAGGAGGTACTGTGCGCATAAGGCACCACCACGCTTCCGTTATTCCACGCTGAAGGGTGTGAAGCAATATGATCGTAGTTAATATCCCAGTGCATTTTCGGTAGCGGCGTGGCAGAAAACTGAATGCCGTATGAGGTGCTGTCCACCTCTCCCAGCCACTCTCGTCCTGCGCCGGTACCGCGAATAAACTGCAGCCCGATATCCGGCTGCCAGCGATAATTTAGCCAGCGCAGGCGGCCTTCGCTATAAAAAAGCCTGGCGTAGTCCTGATAGTTTTCATACCACAGCTGGCCAGACAGCTTTTTCTCCGCGGCCCGCCACGTTCGTCCCAGCCCTGCGGCCCACATACCATCGGTCTTCTCGCTAACGTTGGTATAGGCGCTGGTGGCCTGAAAGCGATCGCTGCCCCAGGGTTTATAACGCCAGAGCCGGCTGGCGTGCAAAAAGTCCTCTTTATCGCCATAGTGCGCATCCACGCCGCGAAACAGGATCGGGGTGATGCGCCAGTCATAATCGGAGACAAACGGCAGATTGACGCGCTGGTCGCCGGCGGTGATGCTTAATGCGTCATCGTGCCAGCGCAGCCAGGCTTCGCCGACATTCGTTTGATTATCCGCAAGGGAAGAAAGGGTGTGCGCGCTATCCGGGTGGTCAATACCTCGCACAAAAATACCGCTGATTCCGGCGCTAAAACCGTAATAGTCGGCGGTTTCATAGTTAATTGAACCGCCATAGCTGACCGTGTCCTGATTACGTGCCGTCACGAAGTTCGCATTATGGGTCGAATAATAAAGCGTTCTGATGCTGCCGTTCACCTTACCGCAGGCCAGGGCGGAAAACAGCGACGCGCCCTGCGGTTGCGGATAATGACACTCACGCGTCTCCGGCATTTCGGCAGCAAAAACCCCCGCCGGGAATAGCAATGCGATTCCCAGAATGCGATTTATCTGGTTTTTCATATTACCCTTAAATTAACCCAATAAATTCACTTGCGCTCCCGCCTGCTAATAATATCTGCGAGCCGGGAAATAACGCATATTAATCATGAACGGCGCGAGCCGGCCTTCCAGAAATAATTTCCGGAAGGCGATATTTTTTATTATTCAGCGCGGGATAAAACGTTAAAGCTGGCTGCGAACGCGCGGTAAAACCTCTTCGCCAACGCGTATCGCCTCCTCGAGGTGCGGGTTCGCAGCCAGGATAAAGTTAGAAAAGCCAGCGCGCACGTACTCCGCCAGGCGATCGGCCACCTGCTGATAACTGCCGACGATACCGATCGTCGGACCGGGGCGTACGAGTCCAAGGCCGGACCATAAATTCGGCCCGATAACGTAATCAGCGAAGTTTTCTCCTTTATCCTGGCGCAGCGCCGCCTGACGCTGCGCGCCTACCGAATCACCGCCGCCGACGCTGGTCATCGGGTTAGCCGTGCGCGGCGCGCTGAAGTCATGCTTATCCCACAACCGGCGCGCTTCATCCCACGCCTCTTCTTCAGTCTCGCGGGCAAAAATATCCACCCGCAGGCCGTATTTCAGCTGGCGCCCCTGCTCATCCGCCATCCGGTTCAGACGTTGCATCATCGCCTGCATTTGCGCCAGCGGTTCCAGCCACATAAGATAAAAATCGGCATGGCGCGCGGCCACTGCTAAAGCCGGTTCGGAGGAACCGGAGAAGTAAACTCCCGGCTTACGGGTATGCAACAGCGGAGCGGCTAACCCTCCTCCCGCCACCTGATAGCGTTCGCCATGATGATCGAACGGCTGCCCTTGCCATAAACCTTCGATGACCTCCAGCCACTCCCCCGTCCGCCCGTAGCGATCGTCATGCGGTAAAAAATCGCCGTAGGCGCGCTGTGCCGGGGCGCTACCGCCGGTTATCACGTTCCACTCCAGCCGGTTGCCGCTGATGCGTTGCAGCGTCGCGCTCATCTTCGCCGCATAGGCTGGAGTGATAAAACCGGGCTGAAACGCGGTCATAAAACGTAAGGTCCGCGTTTCCCGCGCCAGCGCCGCGGCAATCATGAGCGGTTCGTCGCTGGGCAGGGAGGTCGGCACCAGCGCGCCGTCAAAACCGGCGACCTCGCAGGCTTTCGCCACCATTGCCATATAGTCGATATAGCCCCAGGCGCTGGCGGAGGCCCCACCGCCGCCCGGGGCGATGGAGTGGGACGTTGCGGGCTTCCAGTCGCCGCGGTTCCAGGCTTTTGACGACACGGAGCGGCCATCGCCGTGCGTGGGAATACGCCAGAAAAACTCAATCGGCTGACCCATCGGTTATACCTCCACCGCATCAAGCTGAAAGGGTAAACGCGTCGCGTTGATATCGATTTTGTTGGCGATCAGACCGTGACGGAACAGTAAATCCCCTTCCGCCTGCTGTTCGGCAAAGAGTTGCTCATCCGGCGCGGTAATCCCCCATTCGCGCCCCTGCAGCCCGCGCGTCCACTCTTCCGGCGTCAGCCCGTTGGCGATCACCCGCGAAAACAGCTCTCCCGCCGCAGTTAGATTTTCGCCAATCCACGCATCGGTCGCCACCAGCGTGTCGAACAGCGCCCGCACTTTGTCCTCGCCGGCGGCCACCACATCCGGCAGGACCCAAAAAACGGAACGATTGGCGATCACATCCCCGCAATCCTGAATTTTACGCAAGCCGCCGCCCGCCAGCGCCGCGCTGAGGTAAGGATCCATGGCGATCCACGCATCTACCTCATCCGCCTGTAAGGCGGCGAGCGATGCGCCGGGCAATAAATTCACCGGTACGATATCGGTGTACTTCAGCCCAACCTGTTCCAGGGTCGCCAGCAGGAAGTAGGTCTGAAAAGAGCCTTCGATAAAGCCGATACGCTTACCGGCTAAATCCTCCGCGCGGACGATCGGCGAGTGTTCCGTCACCAGGATCGATGACCAGCTACGGCGCGGATGCGACGCGCCAATATACGCCAGCCGGACATGGTCTGCCTGCGCCACCACCGCACGCGTGGTGCCGGTGCCAATCACATTCACTTTGCCGCCGAGCGCCAGCTCATGCATCATTTTGCCTTCGGGATACCATAAGAATTCAGGCGCAAAACCGGCGTCCAGCAGCGGCTGCTGCAGGGGCGGATAGTGGGTCAGCGCGGTTAACGTCAGGTTGGAGGGATGGGCGCCGATACGAATCTTCATCACGTTGTTCCTTATTTTTTATGCTTGCGACGTACGGTCATACGCCGTGGGTTTATACCAGAGCCTCACCGCTCGCCTGCGCGAGGTCGGCCCAGATTGCAGCACACAGCCGGGAGAACTCCGGGTTGCCGCGCAGCGCGCGCGGCTCTCTCGGGCGGGGCAAATCAATACGGTAATCCTGCACGATACGCCCCGGACGCGGGCTCATCACGATCACCCGATCGGCCAGCGCTACCGCCTCTTCGATATCATGGGTAACAAACACGATGCTGCGCCTGCGGCTTTCCCAAATCCGCAGCAGCTCGCGCCCCATAACGATTTTGGTCTGGTAATCCAGCGCGCCGAACGGCTCATCCATCAGGTAAAGCTGCGGTTCATAGGCCAGCAGCCGCGCCAGGGAGACGCGCTGACGCATGCCGCCGGAAAGCGCGCTGGGGTAATGCCCCTCAAAGCCATGCAATTTGACCAGTTCGATTAGTTCGGCCACCCGCCGTGGATAGTCGGCAGGCGCCATGGCGGAGAGTTCGCAGCCCACTTTGATGTTTTCCGCCACCGTCGCCCAGGGTAACAACGTGTCGCGCTGAAACATAAAGCCAACGCCCGGCGGCGGCTCGCTAACCGGTACGCCATTAATCCGGACCTCGCCGCCGCTGGCGGCCACCAGCCCGGCAATCACGCGCAGTAGCGTCGATTTACCACAGCCGGACGGCCCCACGATGGCGACAAACTCACCGGGCGCCACGCGCAGAGAAAGGTGCTCAATCGCGGTCATCGTTGCGTGATTACCGGTAAACTGTACCGATAACTGTCTGATATCTATGCTGGCGGTCATTGGCGCCACTCCGTCATACGCCGGAAGATCCGGGCGATTAGTGAATTGGCGATCATGGCCAGCACCAGCAGAATCATGATGCCGGTAAACACGCCGGTAGAATCGAGCTGGCCCGCGGCATTTTCGATATACCAGCCGACCCCCTCGCTGGAGCCAATCAGTTCGCCAACCACCGCGCCAATGAGCGCCAGGCCGACGGCGATACGCATCGCCGCCGCGATCCACGGCAGGATTGCCGGCAGCATGACCCGGCGCAGGATATAGCGTGGGGTGGCGCGCATGGTGCGCATCAGATCGATGTGATCGCGATCCAGCGATCGCACGCCTTCCAGTACGTTTAACATGAAGACGAACAGCACCATCGAGAAGGACATCATCACCTTCGCCGACAGGCCAATGCCAAACCACAGCACGAACAGCGGCGCCAGCGCTACCCGCGGCAGGCTATACAGCCCCATCAATAACGGCTCCACCACGCTTGCGACACGCCGGAAACGCGCCAGCGCCAGCCCGAGCGCAATGCCGACCAGCGCGCCCAATATCAGGCCGATACCCGCTTCGCTCAGGGTAGCGGCAGTGTGGCGCCACAGATCGCCATTTAACGCCAGCTGCCACAGCCGCTGCGCGATATCACCCGGTCGGCTCACCCAGAACGGGTCGATAAACCAGCTTCCCGCCGCCTGCCATATCAATAGCAGCGCGAGGATAAACAGAATCTGCTGGCTTAATATCCGCCGCGACGTCGGGGCGCTTTTTTGCGCCGCGCCATCCGCCTGCCGCTTTGGCTGCAGTGAAGAAGAGGTAAATAGGTTACTCACGCCTTCTCCTTATCCTTTGCTCAGCAGATCGAGATCGGGCACGGTAATGGCGCTGTAGTCAGGCTGACTCAGTGTCGGATCGGACGCTTTGAGCATTTTCACCATCAGCTGATAGCCTTCCGGCGCCATTTTTCCGTCAGGCGACAGCAATTTCGGTGCCTCTTCCACCAGCACCTGGCGTAACGCCGGAGACAAACGCGGGTACATTTCATCCACCCCCGCCTGTACCGCGGCCGGGTCGGTCTGGATCACCTGCTCCGCCTTGATCACCGCGCGCGCCAGGCGCTGCGCCTCATCACGGTGTTTTGCCAACCAACGGTCAACCACCACCAGGTCCAGCGCCGGATACTGTAAGGTGCGGAAATCCTGAATCAGTTTAAAACGCTTGTCCGCCAGCGCCGCCTGGACATCCGGGGTTGTAAGCATGCCGGCCTGCACCGCCCCGCTCTCTATGGCCGCGCGCATTGGACCGCCGGTTCCAATCCCCACCAGACGAAAATCACGTTCGGCATTCAGCCCCTGCTGGCCGATGTAGTAGCGCAGGGTATTATCGGTGAGGCTGCCGGGAGAGGTTATCCCGACCGTTTTTCCGCGCAGATCGCTCAGCCGGGCGGCGGGAGTGTCTGCCCGCGCCACCAGCCCATAACCATGATGTTCGGTCAACGCCACCAGCACTCGCCCGCCGAGATGGCGATTTTGTAAACGCACCGCATGGTCGGCGGCGCAGATGCAGGCCGCGATGCTCCCTCCCGCCAGCGCCTGTACCGCCGGCGCGCCGCCTTTGAACGACACGGTGTTCACCTGCAGGTCTTCATCGGCAAAGAAACCTTTTTGCTCAGCCACGATCAAAGGTAGCGATCCCAATGAGTTTTGCGCCGCGCCGAGCGTAAGGGTGGTCTTCGCCTGCAGGGAAAATGCGCTTAATCCCAACAGTAATACGGCAATCATGCCGCGTCCGCGCATAGCTACTGTTTGCATATCGTTAGTTACCTTTAATATTTTATAAAATATATTTTGTATTAACATAAAGAAAACAAACGTGAAAACAATCGTTACGTAACGAACTTTTCCGCATAACCATAGGTGATAATGTGATAACCCCACCCTTTTCAGTCTTCGATTCCGCGCGCCATCAGGCAGCACGCATAAAATACGGTGAAATCAGCGCGGTTGGGCTGGTCGAGGCGCATTTAGACCAGATCGCGCGATTTAATCCGCGTATTAATGCGGTGGTTGTTTTGCTGGCTGAACAGGAGCTGGAACAGGCCCGGGAGGCGGATCACGCGCGGGAAGCAGGCCGGGCGATCGGACCGTTGCACGGCGTGCCGATCACGGTCAAAGAGTCCTGGGACCTCGCCGGGTTGCCCGCGACGTTTGGCTTACCCCATCTGCGCAATAATATCGCCGGGGAAGACGCGCTGGCGGTCTCGCGCTTAAAGCAGGCGGGCGCTATCGTGCTGGGAAAAACCAACGTTCCCCCGAACCTCGCCGACTGGCAAACCCGGCACCCGGATTATGGCGCTACGCTTAACCCGTGGGATGCGCAAAGCACCCCCGGCGGATCGTCCGGCGGTTCGGCGGCGGCGCTGGCCTGCGGCTTTTCCGCCCTTGAGCTCGGTAGCGATATCGGCGGCTCGATAAGAATGCCCGCCCATTACTGCGGCGTCTGGGGACATAAACCCAGCTACGGCGCAATCCCCGGACGCGGCCATGCCCAACCGGGAAATATCGCCCCGGCGGATATTGCCGCGTTTGGTCCGATCAGCCGCAGCGCTGGCGATTTACGGCTGGCGCTGGATCTGTTAGCCCATCCCGACCCGTACAGCTGGCCGCGGATGCGGCCCGTCCTTGACGACGCGCGGCCGCGCCACGGCGCGCATTTCCGGGTGGCGATATGGCGCGACGATCCTCATTTTGCAGTGCGCGGGGAAGTTAGTCTGGCGCTGGATCAGGCCGCCGAATCGCTGCGCCGCGCCGGCGTGAAGGTGGTCGAAACAGGGCGGCCGTCCTTCGACAGCCGGGAGAGTTATGAGGTGTACGTTCAGTTGCTGAGAGCCGCCACCAGCGGTCGGCAAAGCGACGAAGCCTTTACCGATCGCCAGCATCTCTGCCAACAGTTAGCCGACGACGACAAAAGCTACCGCGCTCTGCTGCTGCGAGGCAATGTGCTCAGCCATCGCCAGTGGCTGGCGCTGAATCAGCGACGCTACCGACTGATGGCGGCGTGGCAGGCCTTTTTTAATCAGGTGGATTTTTTGCTCTGTCCGGTGGCCAGCACCCCTGCCTTCCCGCTGTTTAATAATGTGCCGAAGGAGGATCGTTATCTGGAGGTCGACGGGCGGGCGCTGCCGTCGGCAAATGACTATTTCTGGCTGGGGCTGGCTTCCGCCTGTGGATTACCAGCGACCACCGTGCCGCTGATGCGCACCGCCTCGGGCCTGCCGGTCGGCGCACAGATTATTGGCCGTTCAGGGGCCGATCGCGCCTGTATCGCGCTGGCAGAAATACTGGAGCGGCACCATTACCGCTTCACGCCGCCGCCGGCAATCTCTCAGCCCGCGTTATCTGCCTCCCCGGCCGACTGAAGGCTGGCGAGATAGGCCCGGCCGCGATCGGCGGCATGCCCGACGTGCCCCGCCATCAGCGTACGGGCTTCATCTGCGTTACCTTCGCTGATGGCGGTTAAAATATCGGCGTGGGATTTAAGAATGGAAGCCGTGTCACCCGTCAGCGTTATGCCCTGAACCGGCAGGGCTTTCCATAAGCTGGTAATAAATTCGGCCAGCAGGGTTGAGCCGCTGGCTTCGGCGATCTTCAGATGAAACAGCTCGTTGAGCCGACTAAGCTCGCGCGCATTTTGGTTCTTTGCCGCGGCAAGCGAGGCTTCATAGGCGGCGGCAATCTCATCGATCTGCGCTTTATTGGCATGCATGGCGGCAAGACGCGCGGTCTCCGGTTCGAGAATCGCGCGTAGCAGGGAAACTTCATCCGTGCGGCTGAGTTTTTTCTCGGCAATCACCGCCGCATAATGCGGTTTGCGCACAATAAACCCCTGCTCGGCCAGCAGCGTAAAGGCATCCCGTACCGGCGTCAGGCTCATCCCTAAACGCTCAGCCAGTTCGTTGAGCGTGACTTTTTGTCCCGCTTTCAGTTCTCCGCTTTGAATAGCGCTAAGCAGCGTTTGGTATGCCAGCTCACTTTTCGTCAGAAAACCACGGACCTGATCAATCATATTTTATTCCTGCTGCCTGTGCCGTCAAAATCCACCCGGGAGAGCCCGCATTTTACGGCATCAGATCGATCCCCGCCAGCTTTCGCCGGTACAGGGCGCCCTCCCTGGTGCGTATGGCCTTATCGCCAGTTCAGCGTTTCGTCATCGATGATGAGCTCAATCACCCCGCCGCGCGATACCGTGCCAATGACCGGACAATGACGGGTAAACTCCAGCGCCAGCGCGGCGAGTAACATCCCCGCGCTCTTCGACCTGCCGATCGACGCCCGGGCGACGATCGATGCCCGAAAACGCTCACCTTTACCCCATTGAGGGCAGCGCCATGACCCTGGCGCTTGCCGCCGCCGGGCGTACATTATTCCCCCGACGAGGAGGAACGGGCAAGTAAGGTGATGATAAACACGCCGCCAATCCCGGCGGTAATGATCCCTATCGGCAGTTCCTGCGGGGCCAGCAGCGTGCGGCTGGCAATATCGCCGCCGCACAGCAATACCGCCCCCCACATCCCGCACAGGGGCAGCAGCAAGGCATGTTTAACCCCGGAAAAGGGTCGGCATAAATGAGGCACCATCAGCCCGATAAAGCCAATCACGCCGGTTAAGGCGACTAAAAAAGAGGTTGCCAGCGCACAGCAGAGGAAAATCTCCATCCTCAGACGGTTGACGTGGATCCCCAGCGACAGCGCCGTTTGTTCACCGGCCAGCATGGCATCCAGAGAACGCCATCGCCACAGCACCAGCGCACTCAGTAATAACAGGCTGCACAAGGCAAAAGGCAAGGTTTGCCAGCTGGCCAGCCCCAGTCCGCCGAGGGACCAGAACAGCACCGAGCTGGCGGCCCGCTGGTCACCGGAAAAGATCAGATAGCTGGTCACCGCGCCGAACAGAAAGGAGATGGCGAGCCCGCAGATCACCAGGTGTCCGGCCCCGCGCTGCCTTTTGAAATGGAACAGCAGCATCACCGCCGCGGCGGAGCAGATCCCGCCGACAAACGCCGAGGCCGGCAGCGTGAATGCGCCCAGCCGATCGCCAAACCGGGTAATGACCAGCACCGCTCCCGCCGACGCGCCGGATGATAGCCCGAACAGAAAAGGGTCGGCCAGATCGTTACGCGTCGTGGTCTGTAGCAAGGCGCCGACCATCGCCAGCCCCGCCCCCGTCAGTACCGCGAGGAGCGTCCTCGGCATGCGGACATCGATCACGATTCGGCTGACCAGATCGGAGACCGGTACCTCCGCCAGCCCCAATGCGCCCAACACCTGCATCAGCGATAGCGCAACGGCGCCTTTGGCGATACTGAGCAGCATCAATCCGGCCAACGCCACCGCCGCGATCCCCATCGCCCAGGGGTACCGGTACGCGGCGGATATCATGGCGTCGCCGTCGGGTACAGCGCCCGCGCCAGTTTTTCGACCGCGGTGACATTCGCCGGACCGGGCGTCAGTTCGGCGTACTGTAGCTTCAGATAACGCTGATGTTTCACCGCCGGAGTCAGTTTCATCAGCGGGTGGTGTTCCAGGAAGCGGCGAAGCGCATCCGCCCCACTGCCGGTCTGATAATCCAGCAGGATAATAAAGTCCGGTTCGCTGGCGGCGACGCTCTCCCAGGAGGTGGTTCCCCAGCTGATGTTCAGCGCCTCCATGGCGTTTGTCGCGCCGGCAGCCTCGATAATCGCCGTCGGCATCGCATACCGCCCGCTGGTAAACGGCTTGTCTTCCCCCGAATCATAGACGAACACCTTTAATGGCCGGGTCCCTTTCGGCGGCCCCGGGAGGGCGCTGAGGGTCTTTTTCCAGCCATTCACCAGCGCCTGAGCCTCCTTTTGCTTGCCAAAAATTTTGCCCAGCGTCAGCTCATCCTGATAAAGCAGATCCATACTGGCTTTACGCTTATGCGCCGCGGTGAACACACAGCTCTCGCTGAGCACAAACGTCCTGATGCCATATTGACCGAGTACCGCAGGCGTTACCTCGCCCCCCACCTTCATACCGTAGTTCCAGCCGGCGAAAAAGAAATCGGGATTCGCCGCCAGCAACGTTTCCAGCGCGGGGTATTTCGGCGCCAGTTCCGGGATCGTCCCCATTGCCTTTTTAAATTCCGGCGTCATTTTGTACCAGCCGCTGATACCGGTCAGCCCGACGATACGATCCTGCAGATGCAAAGCGAACGCCATTTCCGCCATATTGAGGTCGTTAATCACCGCCCGCTTCGGCGCTGCCCTGAACGTCACGGGCACGCCGCAGCTCTCTATCGTGACAGGAAAATCAGCGGCCTTCGTCGCGGAAACCGCCAGCACCGCCACCAGGCTTAACAGCCATTTTTTCATCATGTTCCTCAGTCAGTTAGGGTGTTGCAATCAGATACTTCGAAGATCCGCAGCGCCTTCCCCGTATGGGGGTGGGCTACGGTAAAGCTGGTCACCCCCAAAACGGGCCGCAGATACTCCGGGACCAGCACCCGCTCCGGGGTATCGCAGGCCACCGCCCTGCCTTGCGACAGGAGCAAGACGCGATCGGCAAAGGGTTCAATCAGCGACAGATCGTGCAATACCGCGACCACCGTGATGCCCTTACTTTTCACCAGCGAAAGCAGCTCCAGCCGCCCCGGGGGATCCAGATGATTAGTGAGCTCATCAAGCAGGAGCAGGCTCGGCGTCTGGGCCAGCACCCGCGCCAGCGCCGCCCGCTGCCTTTCCCCTCCGGAAAGCGCGGACAGCGATCGCTTGCGCAATCCCTGTAACCCGGTCTCGTTAATGGCGTTCGCCACGATGGCGTCATGCATGCGGCGCGGCATATCCCGGGCATGGGGAATACGCCCCAGGGCCACATAATCCTCAAGGGCCAGCCGCATATCGGGCGCGTCGTTTTGCGCCAGGATAGCAATCTGCTTTGCCCGCTGGGACAGTGACAACCTGGAAAGCGAACGCCCCAGGAGCTGGATATCGCCGTGCAGAGCGGTCAGCTGCTGGCCGATCGCCCGTAGCAAAGAGGTTTTGCCGCTGCCATTGGGCCCGACAACGGCCAGGCACTCCCCCGCCCGGACCTCAAAATGCACGGAGGAAAGCAGCTCTGCTCCGCCGGGCCGCAGTAGCGATGAAATGTTGACGCGCAGAACCTTCTCCGGGAGCGCGCCGGGAGTGACCGAGGGTAAAAGACGCAAACCTTCCTCCATGCCCTTAGCGGCGATATAACGTTTCCAGCCGTTCCTGCCTGGCCCGCGCATCGACGCTCAGTTCGGCGGTCGGCCGCAGCATTAACCGTGGGAGGCCAATAGCTTCCCCCGTTTCCCGGCAGTAGCCATACTCGCCATGTTTCAGGCGCTGCAGCGCCCGATCGCATTGCAGCAGCAGCCTGCTGTGGCGTTCGATGTGGCGTAACAGCAGCCGCAGAGTTTCTTCCCGCGCGGCCATATCGCCCTCATCGCCCGGGTCATCGGCTAACTGCAGCTGCTTTTTCAACCCGGCAATATGTTCCAGCAGTTGCGCACGCTCATCGTGCAGCAGCGCGGCGAAGAACGCCCGCTGCCGCGCGTTCATATACTCCTCTGGCGGCATGGCCAGGATCTGCTTTTTCTCTTCCGGTAATGGTTTACTCATTGTGTACTCATTCATCTCTCCCTCCGGGTCACGCTCCTGCATATCGCTTACGCCTGTAGTCGCGCCACACGCCTGGGCCAGGGGTCGGCGAAGGTGCCCCCCGCCGCCCAGTGGTCAATTTCCGCCTCCGTCAGAAAACAGCGTTTCAGCGCCGCGACAAAGGGCTCGAGCTCGCTGCGCTGTCCGATCACCGTCAGCCGGCAGCGTCGGTCGCCGAAACGGCCCGGCCACTGCTGGTGTAACTGCCGGCGCAGCACCTCCCGTTCTTCTGCCGTCAGCCGCGGATCCGCATGCGTCAGCACCCCGGCCTTCCAGTAGCTGACAAACCCCAGGCTGATGCTGCCCGCCGCCTGATTCCACAGCAGCGCCAAATCATCCCGGCTCGGTAGCCAGAAGAAGCCTTTGCTGCGATGTATTCCGGTGCCCAGGAACCGGTGGTAGGTATCCCATAGACGCTGGGGATGAAAAGGCCGGTCGTCTTCCAGCACCCGCGCTGCTATGGCGTGAGATTGTTCCCCCCCGCTTTCGAGGTCGTCCTCCAGCTCGGCAATCAGCGTGGCGACCCGCTCAAAATCATATTCCGACGCGGCGAATACGTCGGCGAGCGGTAAATTGCCCCAGGGTACGGCCAGGACGGAAACATAGGGGTTGATGACATGCAGGCTCTTCGCCATGGCGGCAATGTGTGCAAAAGGCAGGCGATCGTTTTTGGTCAACAGCAGGTGACTACAGAACAATACCTGCTCCGCCAGCAGGTTTTCGGTTCCCCGGCGCCCGCGCCGCAGATTCTCCTGCCACGCGGTGAGCAAGGTCTCGCCGTCAGCAAAATCATCGTGCAGCATCACGGAATCAACCAGCGTGAACAGCCCTTTCAGGCTGACCCGCGGATGGTCGCGCAGGTACTTCACCAGCGGCAGCGGATGGCTGCTCCCTGAAGTTTCCAGCAAAATATGAGCGGGCCGGCGGTGGGATAGCAGCTGTTTCAGCGCGGCGTCCAGTTTCTGTATGCCGCTGGCGCTACTGATGCTGTCGGCGGAAATAGTGACGAAATTGTGCCGATCCGCGCCGACAATGTCGGTACCGGCAATCAACACGCCATCGATATCCAGTTCACTCATGTCGTTAACAATGACGCACACCGAAAGCTGCCGCCGGTGCGCCTGCGCCAGTAAACGAGTTAACAGCGTGGTTTTCCCCGCGCCGAGAAAACCGTTCAGGATCGTCAGGGGGACTCTTTCCATGCATTTCTCTCAACCGCAAACCGGCGCTGGCGCGTCCAATCCCGCCAGCCGCCGATAAGATTTCATATGTTATGATATAACATAACATTTAATAATGAGAGAGAGCAACCATGGCGCAGGAATGGCGGTCATCACGAGAAAAGTGCCATCACCCGGCGTCAGCCCGGCCGCGCGGCGATTAAAAATCGCCGCTATCCGATGCGGCGGAGGGCGTCTGTTCAGGCGTTTCACCCGATGCGCCCCGGCGATAATAGCCGGGCGCCACGGCCATCACCCGCTTAAAGGCGCTGCTGAACGCGCTTTCGGAAGCGTACCCGACCTTCATCGCCACCTCGGCGATCGCCTCCCCCGCCAGCAGCTCGCGGCGCGCCAGATACATGCGCCACCGCGTCAAATAGGCCAGCGGCGGCATCCCCATCTGTTCACGAAACCTCACCGCCAGCGAGGTTCTCGACATTCCGGCGTGCTTCGCGAGGCTGTGCAGGCTCCAGCGGCGGGAGGGCTCGCCATGAATGCAGCTGAGCGCCAGGGAGAGCCGCGGGTCGGCAAAACCTTTCAACCACCCCTTATCGTCCTCCGGGGCGTGAGCAAGCCAGGCCCGTAATGTCTGGGTGAAGAGCAGCTGCGTCAGTCCGGCGATCGCGCTTGCTCGCCCTGGACGGTGGCTGGCCATTTCGCTCACCAGTTGCCTAAGCAGCCAGGAGAGCGGCTCGGCTTCAACGGCGCCGCCGCGAACGTGGATCAGCGGCGGCAGCCCGCTCAACAGCAGCGCCTGGCGGTCGGCATCCAGCCGGACTTTGCCGCCCAGCATGGTGAAATCCTGCCCGTGGCCCAGGCAATACCGATCGTCGTCGTCTCGTGCGATCGGCGCCGTCCCGGCGCCGGGTATCAACCCGGCGTCACTGGCCAGCGTCAGGGTACGCGTACCGTTGGTAATCAGGACGTCGCCGGTCTCCGCCAGCCGCGGCGGGGACGTATCGTCCAGCGAATACCAGCAGCGCCCTTGGGTTAGCGCACAGAACTTAATCGCATCCAGATTGGCAAAACGGCGCGCCCACGTCCCGCCGGCCACCAGTCGCCCGGACAGATCACACTCAACCTGCAGGAAATCCAGCAGATCGGAGAGCGGGTCGGGGGGTAAATTTGAACTATCACGCATAAAAATTGCACTTTCACGGCTTCATCGTTCAGTGAGGACACTCTAGCATGTGCTAACCCCTTCGTCCCGGAGAATCATTATGTCCACCCCGCAATCGCCTATAGCTTCAGGTTTTAGCGCTACCTCCACCCCCGAGGAGGTGATGCGTCACATTGACCTTCGCGGGAAATACGCCATCGTGACCGGCGGTCACTCAGGCATTGGCCTGGAAACCGTCAGGGCGCTGCGCGCCGCTGGCGCCAGAGTGATGGCTCCCGCCCGCGATGTCGCCAAAGCGCGGGCTGCCCTTGCCGATATGCCGGACGTCATGGTGCAGCCGCTGGATCTGATGGACCCGGCCGCTATTGACCGTTTTGCCGATGCGGTGCTCGCCGGTACCGATACCGTCGACATTCTGCTGAATAATGCCGGTATCATGGCTCCGCCGCTCACCCGCGACGCGCGCGGCTACGAAGCGCAGTTTTCCACCAACCATCTCGGGCATTTCCAGCTGACGCTGCGGCTCTGGCAGGCGCTTGCCGCCGCGGGGAACGCGCGCGTCGTCGCCTTATCTTCTTTGGGTCACCGCTATTCGCCGATCTGCTTCGAGGATAGCCAGTATACGCAGCGGCCCTACGATCCCTGGCGCGCCTATGGCCAGTCCAAAACGGCCAACTCCCTGTTTGCCGTCCATCTCGACAGACTGGGGCGCGAGTCCGGCATTCGCGCTTTCGCGGTGCATCCCGGCAGAATCCCCGCCACGCAGCTAAGCCGCTTTATGACCCCGGAGGAGAAGGCGGCGGTGGCCCAGGCGGCGCAGGTTGGCCCGGACTTTGTCCCCTCGCCGCTGAAAACCCTTGCCCAGGGGGCGTCCACCAGCCTGTGGGCCGCCACCAGCCCGCAACTGGCCGGAATGGGCGGCGTCTACTGCGCCGACTGCAATATTGCGGCGCGGGTTGCCGACGATAGCCCCGACGTCAGCGGCGTGCGCCGCTGGGCGATAGATCCCCGGCAGGCCAAGCGCCTGTGGGATCTGTCGCTGACGCTGATCGGACAATAATTTTCTACGCACACAGGAGAACGTTATGCCTCTCAATCACTACATTACGTTGGGGCGTTCCGGGCTGCGGGTCAGCCCATACTGCCTCGGAACCATGACCTTTGGCGAAGACTTTGGCTGGGGAGCCAGCCCGCAAGAGTCGTTTGCCATGCTTGACGAGTACAGAAGCCGCGGCGGCAACTTTGTCGACACCGCCAATATCTACACCGCCGGCCACTCGGAGCAGATTGTCGGCGACTACATTAAGCACCGTGCGCTACGGCGCGATGAGCTGGTGCTGAGCACAAAATTCTACTGTAACCTCTTTCCCGGCGACCCAAACGGCGGAGGCGCGGGGCGTAAAGCGCTGATCCAGCAGTGCGAAGCCTCGCTGCAACGCCTGCAGAGCGACTATATCGATATCTACTGGCTGCATAACTGGGATCGCGCCGCGCCTGTTGAAGAAACGCTGCGTGGGCTCGACGATCTCGTTACGGCCGGTAAAATTCGCTATGTGGGATTCTCAGATATTCCGGCGTGGAAGACGGCACAAGCGCAGACGATTGCCCGCTTTCGCGGCTGGGCGCCGATTATTGCCCTTCAGCTTGAATATTCTCTGCTGGAACGCACGAGCGAGGGAGAGCTGTTCCCGCTGGCACAGGAGATGGGCATGGGGATCCTGCCCTGGTCGCCGCTGAAGAGCGGCTTCCTGAGCGGCAAATTCCGCCGCGACGGTGAAGGCAACGTCGATACCCGACGCACTAACATGGTTGGCGTGCCCGCCCCGGCGGATTACGCGGTGATTGACACGGTGGCCGATATCGCCTCGGCGCTTAACGTCAGCCCGGCGGCGGTGGCGCTGGCCTGGGTCCGCTCGCAGCCGGGGGTCAGCTCGACGCTGATCGGCGCCCGGCGGCTCGATCAGCTGCAAACTAACCTCGATTCGCTTGAGGTGACGCTGTCGGCAGAACAGCTCACCCGGCTCAGCGAGATCTCAAGACCCACGCTGAATTTCCCGGCCGACAACAACGCCACACTGGCGCCGATGCTCGCCTTCTCCGGCATGACGGTAGACGGTCAAACGGTGCCTTCGTTCACCCCGCACGCCTCCTGAGCGAGGGCGTAAGCCAATCCACCGGCGCGGCGGACCAACCGCGCCGGTGGGTTTAGCCCATTTCGCTGCTAATGGCCTCGCGTAACGCCGGTAAATTTTCCCCGCTAACCGGGCTCACCACCGCATAGTTGTAATGGCTGTCGCTCCAGTATTGCGCGACCAGACCATCGCTCTGCCGCGCCCCTTTGCTCAGGTGGGTCGCCTGATGGCGAATATACCAGGCGATCCGCTCCCCACCGGCGGTTTCATAAAGCACTAACGCCGATGCCCCCTGCTCGCTGGCCATCAGCCGGGCGCCGATCAGCGTAAAGCCATAGCGTTCAAGATTCGGCGGGAGCGTGCCGTTGATAAAGTAGCGCCGCAGCCAGTTTTCCAGCATCGGCGGCTGGCTGGTGCGGATATCCATACTGGCGAGCTGCGGGCGATCGCCAAACAGTTTATAGGCCTGTACCGCGTCTTCCATCGGCAATGCCCGCGATTGAACGTGTTCTTTAAGCTGCCAGCCGCCGAAGCTTCCCGTCCCCAATGCCATCACCAGGGCAAAGGCCAGCGTAAGGCGCTGAATACGCCGCTGCCGCAGACGAAAACGCAGTATCGTTGGGTCAGAATTGACTGACAGATAACGGATATCGGTTCGGTTCACGGCGCGTTGCAGACGCAGCTTATCCTGTCGCCATCCTTCCACCTCCCGGGCCATGGCGGGATGCTCGCGTAGCCAGGCTTCTATTTCCCGGTTGGTCCGTTCGTCGGTTTCACCATCTAACCAGGCGTGAAACAGGCTTTCATCAGGCAGATTGCTCATTTTAATCTCCTTAGCACTACCGGCGCCGCGTGCTCCTCAGTCAACTTCCGCAGCTGCTTGCGGGCTCTGGATAGGCGCGACATCACCGTTCCGGGAGGGATATTGAGCGCCTCGGCGGCATCCCGGTAGCTCATCTCCTCCACGCTGACC
The DNA here is from genome assembly GCF_044900465.1 of Klebsiella sp. NPDC088457. Taxonomy (NCBI): domain Bacteria; kingdom Pseudomonadati; phylum Pseudomonadota; class Gammaproteobacteria; order Enterobacterales; family Enterobacteriaceae; genus Klebsiella; species Klebsiella sp. NPDC088457. The sequence continues at coordinate 62,570 of NZ_JBJDNH010000014.1, forward strand.
AACAGGAGCAACGCCCGGCTCTCCGCGGGTAAATGCGCAAACAGCGCCAGCATTTCATCAGCCATCACGCTGTTTTCACCGGTGATCTCCGTTTTATCTTCCCCCTGAAAAAACGTCAGCAGCTTTTGCCAGCGCTTGCGCCTTCGCTCTCCGTCAACAAACTGGTGCCAGAGAATCGAGAACAGCCAGGTGCGCAGATGCCGCACCTCATCCCTGTGAGCCGGGCCATCCAGCGCTTTGATCAGCGTATTCTGCACCAGATCCTCCGCGGCCATGACGTCCCGCGTCAACCATAGCGCAAAGCGCTGCAAATGCGGGAGCAGTTCGCGAATATCATCATCGCTAAGCAGCATCGTTCACCCTCCCGGGCGCCGACGAACGCCGCTCATGCTGCTGAATACCCCGTCACGCAGGATCAATCCATGTAGCAGCGCCGCCGCGACATGCGCCAGCACAACGGCGAACAAAGCAAACGCCAGCAGGGTGTGTAAAGGACGCAAAATGACGTACAGATCGATATTCACCGGCAGCAATGCGGGTAACACGACCCCACTCCACAGCGTGACGGGATAGCCGGCGGCGGAAAGCATCGCCCAGCCGACCAGCGGTTGGGCAACCATCAATAGATAAAGCGCCAGGTGGGAAAGATAGGCCATCCTTTTTTGCCAGTGGGGCAAAGTGCCCGGCAACGCCGGCGCGCCATAGCGCCAGCGGAGAAAAATACGCAGCAGCACCAATACGCCGATGGCGGCGCCAAGGGGTTTATGCACGGCAAGTAATAGCGAGTGGCTGGATGACACCGTTGAGACCATCGCCACGCCAATAAACAACATCGCCAGTATCGCCAGCGCCATCAGCCAGTGAACAAGGCGCAGCAGCGGATGAAAGGTCGTCGCCTGAGTTTTCATGAACGCTTCTCCTGACCCTGACGGGCTTCTTCGGTCATACGCAGATTAAACGATTTGGCATAAGCCGCAGAGCGGGCGTTGAGCAACGGATCGTCGGAACCGGCAATCCCGTCCGGCAGGATCAGCGGGTCGTAATTAATATTGTTACACGCGCCCCCCTGCTGATCTTCAGCCTGGTGAATCACCACGGTCCCCGCCACCAGCGAGGGATTCTCCTGCGGCCAGGCTTTCGTCGCATCGTTTATCGGGTCTCCCGGCTGAGCGACGGTAATCAGCAGATCCCAGGATAACGGTCCCGCGGCCAGACGGGTTTTCAGATCGCTGGCAAGATAGTTTTTATCCTCTTTGTCCTGCGCTGAAACAGGCTGCCACGGGGAGTGCGGCACCAGGCTCCAGCGCACAAAGTGGCTTTGATTCTGCGCATCAATAAAGCGGAACGCATTTAAGCTATTGTATCGTTCCTGCGCCCAGCTGGCGGCCAGGACATGCGTTTTAGCCCACTGGAAGAAGGGTTTCGCTTCCGGGTGCGCCTGCATAAAGTGCTGCATTTTCTGTGGATCGGGTTTTCCGCTCGCCGCCTGCGGGCGGGTAGCGATTTGTTGGTCATAAAATCCCTGCGGGGTGGAGACGCTAAAGAAAGGCAGCGCATTCATGCCGCTGCGCCACTGCTCGCCATCCGGCAGGTGGAACGCCAGGGCGAAACTTCTCACCGGCACAGCGTAATCCGGCGCACCCGGGTTACCACCAGCGATCGCCAGCCGGCCGGTCACCGGCACGTTTCCCGGGCGAAAGACGACCGCTCGCGAAAGCGTTGCGGCCTTGCCGTTGGAGATAAACTCGCCGCTCACACAAACGCCTTTGGCATGATTGCGGCGAAAACCGGGATGCACGCCGCCATTTTTTTCCAGCACCTCGATGAGCGTATTCGCCGAGAGCCGGTTCGGCGTCAGCCAGCCTCCGGCCCAGACAAAGAGCAGCAGCAGGGCCGCAGGTATGGCGCCGACGAGCAGCAACAGGAGAGTTTTATGAGCAAAAACGCGGTCGGGTGTTTTCATCTTAGAAGCTCGGTTACGATAGAGTCTCCATAAGACGAACGGGGAACGGGTTTATTCCCCCGGGACGCAATTTTTTTATCCCGGCATCTCGCCCCCTGCCACGCCGCCGCGCTCCGCTATGCCGTTTGCGCCATCGCCATAAACTTTTTAATGACCGGCGCACGTTCGCGTTTGCGATACAGCAGCCAGATTGCCGAGGGAATATCCGGTGCGGCGATCTCCCGATAGACCACTTCGCGCAGAGAGATTGCCTGGCTGAGGATCACCGGCACCACCGCCACGCCGTTGCCGAGCGCCACGTTGGCCAGCACTTCCGTCAGGCTGCCCGCCCGCAGAGTGTTGTTCAGCATAAATCCGCCGCGGCGCGCCACCTCCCGGGTACCGGAGACCTGCTCGGGTAAAATAAAGGTTTCTGCGCCCAGGTCGGCAGGGTCAACGCTGGCTTCACCTGTCGTCAGCGGATGGGTCGCCGGCAGAGCCAGGCAAAAACGGTCCTGCTGTATATTAATATGGGCCACCTCGGCGGGTAGCGCGACCGGCGCACGCACCAGCGCCACATCAATTTTTCCCTCGACCAGCGCGGAAGCCATACCGTCCATCGCCATTTCATGAGCCTGGACAAAGACATCGGGATGACGCTGTCGAAAATGAGCGACCTTCTGACTCAGGCTACCCGACATCAGCGCCGACGCGACGTAACCGACGCGGATATAACCCCGTTCGCCGCGCGCGGCGCTAAGCGTTCGCTCCCGGGCCTGGTTGGCATGGGCCAGCGTCATCTGAGCCTCTTCAAGGAGCACCTCACCAGCCTGGGTCAGCTGGACGCGTCTTTTGCTGCGTACAAACAGCGGCGCGCCGAGCTCTCGCTCCAGCTGGCTTATCTGCACCGAAAGCGTCGGCACCGCAATATTCAGTGACTCCGCCGCCGCGCCAAAATGCAGCGTATTAGCCACTTCGACAAAATAACGCAGATGACGAAGCTCCATATTCTCTCCAGATTATTAGGTATTACCTAATAATAATCCCATTCTGTGAAATTGATACTGCGGGCGGCGCGGGCGATCCTGAGAGCCTTCATTCCCCTCTCATTTCAGGAGTCCTGATGGCCCATCACTCTTCCGTCGAAGCGGTTAAATCGCCGGGTTCGGTTCTGCTGGTCGCCTCGCTCGGCTGCGCCATCACGGTGGTCGATACCAATATCGTCGGCGTAGTGCTGCCGACGATCGCCCAGGGGCTCGGCGCCACTTTCTCCGCGATGGAGTGGGTTATCGGCGCCTATGTCCTCTGTTTCTCCTCGCTCCTGCTGCCCGCCGGTTCGCTGGCGGATCGTTTTGGCCGCCGGAAAGTGCTGTTGTGGGGGATCGCGCTTTTTACCCTGTCATCGCTGGCCTGTGGGGCCGCGCCAACGGTGAGGTGGCTCAATTTTGCCCGCGCGGCGCAGGGCGTCGGTTCGGCGCTCCTGCTCGCCCCCGCCCTGGCGATTATCGGTCATACCTATCGCCTCCCCGCGGAGCGCAACCGCGCGTGGGCCATCTGGGGAGGGATAATGGGCATCACTATGGTGCTGGCGCCCCTGGCGGGCGGCGTTATCAGCGCCCTGCTTGGCTGGCGATGGGCCTTTTATATCAATATCCCCATCTGCCTGCTGCTGGCCCTGCTGGTCTTGCGGGTGATTGAGGAATCGCGTCACCCTGATGCCGGAAAACTGGATATCCCCGGCATCGTGCTATTTATCGCCGCGATGTTTATGCTTACCTGGGCCTTCATTCTCGCCCCGGAACGCGGCCTGCTCAGCCCTGAAACGCTGCTGCGCCTCGCCTGCAGCCTGTGCTTTTTTGGCGGTTTTGCCTTCGTCGAAAAACGGCAACGCGCGCCAATGCTGGATCTGCGCCTGTTTCGTTCCCTGCCCTTTATCGGCGCGGTGCTGGCGATGTTCGCCTACGCCGCCACCGCCCAGGTCATGACCTCGCTCTTGCCGCTGCTGTTACAAAATGTCGAAGGTAAATCAGCGCTCCACGCCGGTATCGGCATGCTCCCTTTCGCCCTCGCGATGCTGGTCTTTCCCGTCGTGGGGCGCTGGTTGGCGCATTACCTCGCCGCCCGCTGGCTGCTGGCGATCGGGCTGCTGCTGGTGGCGACAGGAAATCTGCTGATCGCCTTCGCCGTCCAGCAGCAGATGAGCGGGCTTGTCGCCGGCGGGATGATGCTCCTCGGCAGCGGCGGCGGAATGCTGAACGGCGAAACGCAAAAGGCGATTATGGGCACCGTCCCACACCAGCGGGCCGGGATGGCTTCCGGGATCAGCACCACGGCGCGATTTTCCGGGATCCTGCTCGGGTTCGCCATTCTGTGCGCTATCCTGGCCAGCAGCCTGCGCCACATGCTGATCGCCTCCCTGCAGGCAAATCACCTGCCCCTGCATCAGGAGGCGCTAGCCCGGCTGGTTACCGGCGATATCGCGCGGGCGCTGGTGAGCTATCCTCCGCAGCAGGCCGGGATGCTGCGGGAACTGATGCATAACGCTTACCGCAGCGGCTTTGCGGCGCTGCTGATCGGCGCGGCGCTGTTCGCGTTCTGCTCGGCGCTCTTTGTGATGTGGTCAATGAACATGAAGGGGAAAGCCCATGGTTGATTTTACCTTCGCCGCGTTCAGCGATGTACATGCCAACCTGCCGGCGCTGAAGGCCGTGCTTGATGATATCGGACAGTACCGTGTCGATGCCCGCTACTGCCTCGGCGATCTGGTGGATTTTGCCCCGTGGCCCAATGAGACCATTGCGCTCCTGCGCCAGCAGAATATCCCGGTGGTACTCGGTAACCATGACCGCCGCGTCGCCTGCAACGAACCGCTGAAGCCGCTCCCCTGGCATAGCGCGGCCGAGCGTGAGGCTCGCCGTCTGGCCGTCAGACTCAGTAAACGAACGCTAAGCGAAGAGAACCGACGCTGGCTGCAAAACCGCCCCACCTCCCTGCGTCTGAATATTGGCCCGCGCCACGCGCCGCTACGGATCCTGTTGGTCCACGCCAGCCCGCGTTCGCTGTCAGAGTATTTGACGGCGGAGGTCAGCGATGCGCAGCTGATGGTGTACCGGCAACAATATGCTTTTGATGTGCTGATGGCCGGGCATACGCATCGCGCCGGGGTCAGAACCGTGACGTCAGAGCAAGGTCAGTGCATTATCGCCAACCCGGGGGCGACCGGGCGAATCAAACCCGGTCAGCCGCAGGCAAGCTGGCTTTTAGCCCGCTACCAGCGGGGAACGCTCACCCTGGACGTCAGGAGCGTACGCTACGACGTTACCCGCACGGCCCAGGCGATCCGTGAAAGCGCCGTACCCGACTTCTACGCCGATGATTTAATGCGCTACGGCATGCCGGGCACGTTTGCCCTCGGCGGAGGTTAACCGCTATTCAGGCGCTCACCGCCTGAATCAGATATCTGGCCAGCCAGTCCATCAAAAAACCGATCGCACCGATGGTCACAATCACCGCCATCAGCGCGGAATAATCCAGCCGGTCGCGGGCATCGAGAATGGCATACCCCAGCCCTGAGCTGACCCCCAGCATTTCACAAGGCACCAGCACAATCCACAGGATACCGATGGCCAGCCGGACGCCGGTGAGAATGTGGGCGCGCACGCCGGGCAGAATAATATGCCAGAGCGTTTCCCTGCGCGTGGCGCTCAGCGAACGGGCCAGCAGCAGCCAGCCGGGCGGCAGTTGCCTGACGCCGCTGGCGGTATTAAGCAGAACCGGCCATACCGCGGCAAAGCTGAGCAAGAACCAGATCGGGCGATCGCCGATCCCCAGCAGCATTACCGCCACAGGCATCCAGGAGAGCGGCGATACCATACGCAGAAACTGCATCGCCGGCATCGCCAGACGCTCGCTTGCCGGCGAGCAGCCAATCAGCAGACCGAGCGGAATGCCGACCATCAGCGCCAGCCCCAGTCCAACCGCCACTCTCGACAGGCTGATCGCGATATTCCGCGTCAGCTCCCCCTGGATGAGCATATCCCCCAGGCTGCGGAAGGCGTTTTCCGGCGCGAACAGCCCGGCCATACCTCCGCCAAAGTGCGCGACCAGCCACCAGACCAGCAGCAAGAGCGCAAGGCCGGGCAACGCCCAGCCAATACGAATGAAAAACAACTTCATGGCGCGATCGTTTCCTTGCGGTCAAAAGCCTGGTCGGCCAGACCAAACGCGGTCATGCCGCCGGCGCGAGCAATACTCTGACGAACAAACTCCGGCTCCACCAGCTCGGCGGCGACCTGCTGTACGTCCAGCTGTTCGAGGAAATCGCGGTTCCCCTCCATCACCGTCAGCTTTAGCTGCTCGGTCAGCGAAGCGAAATAGCTGCCGTAAGGCCAGGGCTGGAAATCAATCCGCTGCTGGTGCCAGTCTTCATGGCGGATCGCGCCGTCCTTTTGCCAGCCGGCCTGCATCGCCGGGGTGGGCAGCAATACCTGACGGAGCACCTCGGCGTCGTGCGGCGTATAGTGATGCTCGTCGCCGCGCCCCAGCAGTTGCGCTGTTTCCGCCCGATGCTGGCGGATCCATAGCTGCGCGTTAACCAGCGCATCGGTCACGCTCTGGCTCCACGCCGGGCGCGTGGTCAGGTCGCTTTCATGCATCATCACCACGCAGCAGGCATGGTTTTGCCAGACATCGCCGGTAAAGCGCAGGATGCGCCCGACATGGCGCGCTTCCGCCAACGCGTTAAACGGTTCGGCGACGATAAAGCCCTGAATCTGCCCGGCCGCCAGCGCGGGCACCATATCCGCAGGCGGAAGCACCAGCAGACGGACCTGCTTTTTCCCCGGCGTGCCGGTGACCGCCTGCAACCCGGCGCTGCGCAAGATTTGCTGAAGCACCACGTTATGTATTGAATACCAGAAAGGTACGGCGACGGTTGTCCCTTCCAGCTCTTCCGGACGGCTAATCTGCGGCGCAACGGTCAGCGCCGAGCCGTTGGTATGGTTCCAGGCCACCACCTTTGCCGGTAGCTTCGCCTGGAAACGCGCCCAGATAGTGACCGGAGAGAGCATATGGATAACATTCACCCGGCCGGCGATAAACGCCTCTGTCAGCTGTGACCAGCTGCGAAACATCACCGGACGTTCAGCCTTCACCCCAGCCTTGTCGAACAGGCCCAGCCCGTGCGCCACCAGCAGCGGCGCCGCGTCGGTAATCGGCAGATAGCCGACTCTGACCGGCGCATCCGGTTCGGCGGCGGCGCGGGCCTGCTGCTGCATAATCAGCGGCAGAGCGGCTCCGGCGCTCATCAGCGCGCTCAGTTTCAAAAAGTCGCGGCGCGACACCGCATCACACATCAGGCACATAGCGTTTCTCCGCATCGGTATCAGAGCGCACATCGCGCAGTTTTTTCAAAATATCCAGGCGCAGGGCGGCCAGCGCCTCCAGGGCATTATCGCGTGGCTGGGGAATGTGCGGGCGCCATTCGCCCATCAGCCGCCCCGGGCTGCCGCCCAGTAAAACGACCCGGTCGGCCACCAGCAGCGCCTCATCAATGTCATGGGTAATCAGCAGCGCCGACATCCGGTGTTGATTGAGCACGGCGATTAACAGCCGCTGCATATCATGACGGGTGACTTCATCCAGCGCGCTGAACGGTTCGTCAAGCAGCATCACCTTCGGTAGCCGAGCCAGACACCGGGCTAACGCCACGCGTTGCGCCATTCCGCCGGAAAGCTGGGCCGGCAACTTGTTGCGATGTTCGCTCAGGCCAACCGCTGCAATCGCGTGCCGCACGCGTTCCCGACGTTCCTGCGCGTCAAGACGCGGCTGATGGCGAAAATCCAGACCAAAAGCGACGTTTTGTTCCAGAGTACGCCAGGGCAACAGCGTGGCATCCTGGAAAGCCACCGAAAGATGGGGGTGCGGGCCGTTCAGCGGCAGGCCGAGGTAACTCACCTGGCCGGCCAGCGGCGTTTCCAGCCCGGCCAAGATCCGCAGCAGGCTGGATTTCCCGACGCCGCTGGCCCCCACCACGGCGACAATTTCATTTTCCGCCAGTGAAAAGCTGAAATCCTGCAGCAAGCGGGTCGTCGTCTGCCGGCGGCGATACCCCACCTCAAGGTGGCTGGCATGTAGCAAAACGCTCATGATGGCTGCCCTGCCAGCTGCTGTTTTAGTTGAACAACGCTGGGCGTGACCAGCGGCAGGAAGGCGCATTCGCGCCAGCGGCGCGCAATCTGATCGCCCTGCGGCGACAGGTAGGCCCGGCCTCCCGCCAGCATTAATTCCAGCTGCATGACGCTCATCGCCAGTTCGACCAGTTCGATGCGCAGCCGGAACAGTTCACCAGGCTGCTGCACAAACCGCTGGCATGCCACGCCGCCGCAGAGGGCGGAGCGGATCTGGTGATAGCGCTGGGTCAGCGCCTGCCATTCGCCGCGCAGCACATGGCCGTCGCTTAATCTGTCGCGGCACTCGTCAAGGATGCGTTCGCTCAATCCCAGCGCCATACCGCACTGCAAACCGAGAAAACGCGGGCGCACAGCGGGCAAGAACGTCCGGGCGGCAGGATGAATCACGCACTCTTTCTCCAGCACGACATCGTTGAAACGCAGCGCCGCCGTGGCGCTGCCCTGCATCGCCATCAGGGCAAGATCGTCGGAGCGCGCCACGCCAGCGAGCCCGGAGCCGATACTGGCGATAAACGGCTCGCCGCCCGTCTCAGGCAGAACCACCGTCACCGCCTGGAAACCGCTGGTTTGTAAATTGGTGACCCAGTACAGCTGCCCGGAAACCCGCCAGCCGCCCGCCTTGTCAGGAACGCCGCCGACCTGAAGCTCTTCCAGTCCGCAAAGGAATTTCATCGCGTTGGATAAGCCGGTCGCCCCCGCCAGCCGGCCGGCCAGCAGTTCGGGTAATAGCCGCGCGCATAACGCGCTCTGCGGCGCCTGCGTCAGAATGTCGATATAGGTACGATGTCCCCAGAACATAAACGCCGCCGTCAGCGAATGGCGGGCCACCGCGCTGATGGCGTCGATCGCGTCCAGCAGCGTACCGCCGCTGCCGCCGACCGCTTCCGGTACCCCGATGCGAAATAAGTCCGCCTCGGCCAGCTTTTGCAATAGCGTATGGCTGAGCTCGCCGGAGCGATCCAGCTCCACAGCCCGGTCGTCAAGCCACTCGCGTAATGGGTGATGTAGCATTCGCACTCTCCTTCAGCAGACGATACGCCAGGTTCAGTCGGACCAGGCCCATTGGCTTAACTCGGTATTCAGCGGCGTTTGCGCCAGGCTGTTGGCGAAGTTGCACAGCGTGGCCAGACTGACGCCGAGGATCACATCCAGCGCCTGCCGCTCGCTGTAACCCGCCTCGCGAAACGCCCGCCATGCCGCGTCGCTAACCGCGCCGCGCGTAGCGATGACTTCGCGGGTGAAGCTGGCGATAGCCTCAAGATGCGAATCAGGCAGGGTCTGCCGCTCGCGTAGCGCCTGCAAATCGGCCTGTGCCATAATATTTTTCTTTTCTACCGTCGCGCTGTGCCCCGCCACGCAAAAACCACAACCGTGAACGGTGGCGGCAATCAGCTGAACCGTCTCTCTTTCCGCTGCGGATAAACTGTTATTATTATTTATACCGCCAACTGTTATATATGTTTCCAGCGCCTGCGGTGAATTAGACAGCGCCAGTAATAAATTAGGAATAAAGCCGGAAGCACGCCGGGCATTTTCCAGATACGGTTTTGATTGCGCTGGTGCGCTTTCCAGAGACTGCAAGGTAATTCTTGACATAATTATCCTCCCGTTAAATTCCAACCAGTATGTTTTTATTGCACACCAGGAGCAACACTGATAAAAAGTTGATTATTGTTCATTCGTCCTTTATTTATTCTTTTTTACTATGCTAAATAACGAATGGTTATTAGATAACCTGAGTATTGAGAGCACCGTTTACCACGTGGGTAAATATTGCGGGTCGTGGAAAGGCGGCACTGCCGGCAGCGGTAAGGCCAGCTATCATCTGGTGATGGAGGGTCACTGCTGGCTGCATCTGCCCCCTCTTCCCACACCGACGCGGCTGGAAAAAGGCGATATGGTATTTATTTTACAGGATTGTCCATTCGTTCTTTCCTCGCAGGCCGATGCGCAAAGCGCATATCGGGCGCCGATCCGGGAAATGCAGCCGCTCTCTTATAAAGACGAAACCAGCACGGCATTAACCTGCGGTTTTATTATCTTTAAAACTGCCATTAGTCAGATGGTGCTAAGTTTTTTACCGCCGGCGATCGTATTTAAGGCAGAGGATGACCTCTCCGGCTCAATCAGCAAACTGGTGGCGGTGATTAATCAGGAGGCGACGCAGACGCACTATGCCAGTGAAAAATTCATCGCCTCGCTGACCGAATTGCTGTTTTTCATGGTAATCCGCCACTATTTATCCTGCCATACGATTAAGACGCCGCTGGATAAGGTTCCTGTGGCGACGGAGTTTCTCCATCTGATGGCGGAGATCGTCCTGTTTCCGGCACGCTGCTGGACCGTGGAGACGATGGCGCGTACGTCGGGCATGTCCCGTTCGTGGTTTATTCAGCGTTTTAACCAGGTCTCGCCGCTGCCGCCGGCGGAGATAGTGCGCCATATTCGCATGGCGATCGCCTGCCAGCACATCAGCAACGGTGTGAGCCTGACGCAGAGCGCGGAACGCGTCGGCTATCAGTCCCAGGCCGCGTTTAACCGCGCGTTTCAACGTGTCACCGGCGTCACGCCTGGCCGCTACAGCCAGCATTGCCGGGACAACGCCGCAGCTCAGCAGGCGCTCTCCCGATCTCCCGCCGTATGAACCATACAATATCGCAATTGTATGGTTTATTGTATGCATACAATATTTTATAATACCGCTCTCTTCCCTCGCCATCAGAATCGTAAGGTACACCATGAAGCTCAGATCGGGACCGCGCGGCTGCCTGCTGTTAATGGGGCTTGCGCTACTGTTCATCGTGGCGGTCTACGCCATAATGATCGCCTGCATGACCCTGTGGACGAACCACAACGCGGAAAATAACGCCCGTGAGGCGATACGCCAGTGCCAGCTTGCCTCGCAGCCGGAGTCCGGGCGCAACATCGTCGGCTATTTCAATGATGAAAGCTGCGCGGAAATGCAAAAGCAGTTTGTTGCGCGTTTCCACCGCCAGCCTTAAAACAACGGCCCCGACAGATTCCCTGCCGGGGCCGCGGTGTTCGCATCTCCGTCCTGCCTCAGGCGCGGATCAGCATGTGGTAATGCATACTCCAGATAATCCAGATCGACAGGCCGATAATAATCAGCAGAATCAACAAGGTGAAGGCAAAGCTCGCCAGGTTCCAGCCATTTTCCGTTTTACGGTTCAGGTGCAGGAAGAACACCAGCTGCACCAGTACCTGCAGCACGGCGGTGATAACGAACAGCGCCAGGGTAACGTTGCGCGGCGCCCAGGGCCAGAGCACCAGCGAAAAAGGAATCATCGTCAGGATCACGCACAGCACAAAGCCCACCAGGTAGGACGCCAGCGTCCCGTGCGCCTCGTGTTCGCCGACGTGGGTTATTTTTTCCATCTCAGTACACTCCCAGCAGATAGACCACGGTAAATACGCAAATCCACACCAGATCGAGGAAGTGCCAGAACAGGCTCAGGCAGGAGAGCCGCCCGGACATCTTGCCGCCGATCCCTTTGGTCAGCACCTGGTGAAACAGCACCGCCATCCAGATCAGGCCGAAGGTGACGTGTAAACCGTGAGTGCCCACCAGGGTGAAGAACGCGGAGAGCCAGGCGCTCTTATCCGGCCCGGCGTGGATGGCGATCAGATGATGAAATTCGAACAGTTCCATGCCGACGAAGATAGCCCCGAAGGCAAAGGTGACCGCCAGCCACAGCAGCACCTGTGCGCGACGCTGCCTGCGCAGCGCCAGCATCACAAAGCCGTAGGTAATGCTGGACAGCAGCAGCATAAAGGTTTCCGTCAGGACATACGGTATCTCAAACAGCTCTTTCGGCGTCAGCGCATCGGCAAAGGCGTTGCTCAGCACCGCATAAGTGGCGAAAATAGAGCCGAACAGAATGCAGTCCGACATCAAATAAATCCACAGTCCTAACTGGGCGCTACCGTCGTCGTGACCGTGTGCTTCATGCCCCGCCGCGGGCGCAAGTGTATGGCTACTCATGATTTATACCTTGTTAACGTTAAGACTCAGGCGCTGGCGTTCGATCCGTTCCACTTCGCTGACGGGAACAAAGTAATCGGTATCGTCGTTATAGCTGCGGGCAATGACGCCGACGGCAATCGCCAGCGCGCAGCCAATCACCAGCCACCAGATATGCCAGATCAGACCGAAGCCCATCACGGTGCCCAACATGGCGATAATGAACGGACCGCCGGTATTGCGCGGCATATGAATCGGTTCGTAGCGCTCGCCGAAATTGTGTTTCCCGGCCTTTTTCGCCTCATGCCAGGAGTCAATGCTTGCCACATGGGGAACAATGGCGAAGTTATAGAACGGCGGCGGCGATGAGGTCGCCCATTCCAGAGTGCGACCATCCCACGGGTCGCCGGTCAGATCGCGGTTCTGATGGCGATCGCGGATGCTGACATACAGCTGGGCGATAAAGAACAAGATCCCGAACAGGATAAAGAACGCCCCCACTTCGGCCACCTTCAGATACGGCGCCCAGTCCGGGTTGTCGTAGTGATTAAGACGGCGGGTCATGCCCATAAAGCCGAGGATATACATCGGCATAAAGGCCAGATAGAAGCCGATAATCCAGCACCAGAACGAGTAACGCCCAAGCTTCTCATTCAGCCGGAAGCCGAACGCTTTCGGGAACCAGTAGGTAAACCCGGCCAGGTAGCCGAACAGCGCACCGCCGATGATCACGTTATGGAAATGCGCCACCAGGAACAGGCTGTTATGCAACAGGAAGTCGGCCCCCGGTATTGCCAGTAGCACGCCGGTCATGCCGCCGATGGTGAAAGTGACGAGGAAGCCGAGCGTCCACAGAATCGGCGTGGTGAACTCCAGCCGCCCGCGGAACATGGTGAACAGCCAGGTAAAGATCTTCACCCCGGTCGGGATGGCGATAATCATCGTCATAATACCGAAGAAAGCGTTGACGTTGGCGCCGGACCCCATGGTGAAGAAGTGGTGCAGCCAGACCAGGAAGGAGAGAATGCCGATCGCCAGCGTCGCGCCGACCATCGACTTATAGCCGAACAGCTTTTTACGCGCGAAGGTCGGCGTCACTTCGGAAAACACGCCGAAAGCGGGCAGTACGAGGATATACACTTCCGGATGCCCCCACGCCCAGATCAGGTTGACGTACATCATCGCATTCCCCCCCAGTTCGTTGGTGAAGAAATGCATATCGAGATAGCGATCGAGGGTCAGCAGCGCCAGCACGGCGGTGAGGATCGGGAAGGCGGCGACGATAATCGCGCAGGTGACCAGCGTGGTCCAGGTGAAAATCGGCATTATCATCAGCTTCATCCCCGGCGCGCGCATCTTGAGGATGGTGACGAACAGATTCACCCCGGTCAGCAGCGTGCCGAGTCCCGAAAGCTGCAGGCTCCAGATGTAATAATCCACGCCGACCCCGGGGCTGTATTGAATACCGGAAAGCGGCGGATAGGCAACCCAGCCGGTCTGGGCAAATTCCCCTACCCCCAGCGACAGGTTAACCAGAATCACCCCGCCGACGAACAGCCAGAAGCTGAGCGCATTCAGCCACGGGAAAGAGACATCGCGCGCGCCGATCTGCAGCGGCATCACGATATTCATCAGGCCCGTAAAAAACGGCGTGGCGACGAAGAAAATCATGATCACGCCGTGGGCGGTGAAAATCTGATCGTAGTGGTGCGGCGGCAGAAAACCTTCACTCCCGCCGCTGGCCACCGCCAGCTGAGTACGCATCATAATGGCATCGGCAAAGCCGCGGACCAGCATAATCAGCGCCACGAAGATGTACATAATCCCGATACGCTTGTGATCGACGGTCGTTAGCCAGTCGCGCCACAGAATCCCCCACTTTTTAAACGCCGTTAGCGCGACGAGAACCGCCGCACCGCCCAGCAAAATGGCGGCAATGGTTACCATGACGATAGGTTCATGGTAAGGAACGGCCTCCAGAGTCAACTTGCCAAACATATTTTACTCCCTGGAACTGGTTGAATTGTCCGAACTCATGTCATGCATATGGCTGCCCATATCCATCCCGGAGTCCATAAACTGGTCGATAACGCGCTGGAACAGACCATGCTCGACGGCGGAGAAATACTCCGGCGGGTGTTTCTCGCTGGGGAGCGCCAGCTGTTTGAAGCCGTTGAAATCCAACGGATGATTCCCTTCTTTCACCTGCCTGACCCAGGCGTCAAACTGCGCGGCGCTGGTGGCGTGCGCGACAAACTTCATATCGGAAAAACCCGGGCCGCTGAAGTTGCCGGACATCCCGGCATAATCGCCCGTCTCATTGGCGATCAGGTTCAGCTGCGTGCGCATCCCGGCCATCGCGTAGATTTGTCCGCCCAGCTGCGGGATGAAAAAGGTGTTCATGGTGGCGTCGGAGGTGATCTGAAAGGAGACCGGGCGATTCACCGGCAACACAAGGTCGTTCACCGTCGCGATCCCCTGTTCGGGATAGATAAATACCCATTTCCAGTCGGTGGCCACCACCTCAACGGTCAGCGGCGGCTGGGATGATTCCAGCGGACGATAAGGATCGAGGCGATGGGTGCTGACCCAGACGACGATCGCCAGTACCACGATAATGCACAGCGGAACGCCCCACACGATGATTTCTACCTTGTTGGAATGCGCCCATTCCGGGGTATATCGCGCGTGGCGATTGCCCGTCCGATAGCGCCATGCGAAAAGAAAGGTCATCACGATTGCCGGTATGACGACAATCAGCATCAGCATAATCGCGGTGATAATCAGATTGCGTTGCTCAATTCCCACCGCGCCTTTGGAATTGAACAATGCCCAGTTGCAGCCGCTCAGCAAAGGCAAAATACCCAGCGCCAGCGGCAGCCTGAGTGATTGACAGACTCGTTTTAACATCACATTGCGCCCTAAGATGCATGAATCACGCGGCTAACCGCATGGCCGGGTTTGAGGCTGGTCGAGAAAGTCGCTAAGCTGGGAAGGTTTAGCGCGGCATTGATACTCTGACGCGGCCGGTTACATTCGGGGAATCTGTTCATAGGCTCCTTTTCCGCATGGGTCGGTAACTCTCATGATTTACGCTCGAAAAAAACATACAAGTTAAAGATGTATGCATACATTTAATTTGTATTAATTAATTTATACTAATTTGTATGCTTTTATCCAGAGGGATGTATGAAAAATACGTCGGAGAAAGAAAAGACAAGTTTTCCTGACGCGACGTGGCTTCGCCCGCTGTCGCCCGCAGGCGGTCCCCGATACAAACAGATCGTCACGCAGATCGTCGAGGCGATAAATAACGGCATTCTCCAGCCAGGCGACCGTCTGCCGGCGCAGCGCGAGCTGGCGGCATGGCTGGCGGTCGATCTCACCACCGTGACCCGCGCCTATACCGCGATTCGCCAGCGCGGGCTGCTGCAGGCGGCCAGCGGACGCGGCTCTTTTATCGCCTTACCGCAGCAGATCCAGACCCATCTTGACCTCAGCATGAATATCCCGCCGGGTAACGAGCGGATTCTGCCGCTGATTGGCGAAGCGATGACCCGGATGCAGCTGAGCCCCGACGCGACCTCGCTGATGAGCTATCATCCTGGCGCCGGCGAACCGGCGGAGCGCGCGGCCGGCGCGCTGTGGCTGACGCCGCTGCTGGGACCGCTGGACAGCGCCAGGGTGGTGGTCAGCTCCGGAGCACAGGCGGCGATTAGCGCGCTGTTACTGCTGCTAACCCAGCCGGGGGAAGTGATTGTGGCGGACGAGCTCACCTATCCCGGTTTTATCGCCGCGGCCAGGCAGCTCGGGCGCAACGTGGTGGGGGTGAAGGGCGATGAGCAGGGCATGCTGCCTGAGTCGCTGCAGCAAGCCTGCCGCCAGCATGGGGCAAAAGTGGTTTATCTCAACCCGACGATCCACAACCCGACCGCCGTCACCCTCTCCGCAGCACGACGCCGGGAGATCGCCCGCCTGGCGACGGAAAACGGCTGGACGCTGCTTGAGGACGATCCCTACGGGCTGCTGCCTGCCGAGCCAATGACGCCGCTCTCCGCCCTCGCCCCGGCACACACCTGGTATATTGCCACCCTCTCCAAATGCCTGACCCCGGGGCTGCGTATCGCCTGGGTCGTCGTCCCCGAAGGGATGTCGTACGAGCCGCTGGCCCACGCGCTGCGCTCGCTGACCCTGGTGGCCAACCCGCTGATGTCGGCAGTGGTGACGGACTGGGTGCATACCGGTATCGCAGCCGAGCTTCTCAGCCAGCTGCGGGAGGAGAATCGCCGCCGCCAGCAGCTGGTGGCGTCGCTGCTGAGCCACCCTCTACAGGCACATCCCTACGGGCTGCACGTCTGGCTGAGGCTGCCCGCGCACTGGGATCCCTACAGCCTGACCAACACCGCCTCCCGGGCCGGGCTGGGGATTGCCCCTTCGCATGTTTTCAGCCCTGAAGGCCGGGGGCCGGGAGCGGTAAGAATCTCTCTTGGCGGCGCCCGCGATTGCCGCGAGTTGCAGCAAGGGCTGCGGCGTCTGGATACCGTGCTTAACGGCCAAAATTATCATCAATTGAACGAAATCGTTTAGTGAACCGCCTTCCAGCATGGCTGCCTCCTGCCAGCCATGCTTAAGGCATTTCCCCGCCGTGCGGCAGGGATGATGTGCAGAAAACGTCTGCGCCAAAGTCCCGGTAATACCGACTGCCGCAATACTGTTATCCATAAAAACCGCAATATTGTATATTTTGTTGTGTCTTAAATCGCATACGATGAAAACGGTATATCAAGAAAAGAACCAGTATCTATGCAACACCAGGCTCAATTACCCGACAACAAAAAACCTAACGAACAGGCGTTGATTAACGTTGCCATCCAGTATATTTATCAAAATATAAAAAATAACATTTCTGTCTATGATATCGCGGAATATTTAAATGTTTCCAGACAATATGTCCATCGTATTTTTAAGAAACGTACCGGGATGACCGTCGGCGCCTTCGTCACGAATAAAAAGATTGAATATGCGATGACGGATATCATCCTCGGGATTGAAGATACCGCCTCAGCCTACCTTAAGTATAATTTCAAAAGCAAACACGCATTTATCGGGCAGATTCAGCACTATATGCACGCCGCGCCTGCCACCTATAACCCGCAAACGTTCACCGCCCCTAAAAAATAAACGCTCTTGAGCGGTGGCGGATAAATATAAAGCCGGCCTCTCATGCGATGCCTCGCCTTCTGCTCTCGCGCCGTTAGCAAAATAATCGTTAACGCATATCGGAAAAACCGTTCAACAACGCATAATTATTAATTAGAACCGTAGGTTATAACAACTGTTATATCGATTAACAAACTAACTGTGCCTGTCGGTTAATTACCCGCTGTGATGTAATCCGCCCGTATTCTGGGTGAATTAACCCGCACATTTTGAGAACAATATGATGAGCAATGATAAACTTTCGGATAATGAGCGATTAAAGCAGCAGAGCCAGCTTCTGCGCGGCACGATTAAAGAAGATCTACATAACGAATTAACCGGCGGATTTCTCGGCGATAACTTTCAGCTGATCCGCTTTCACGGCATGTACCAGCAGGACGATCGCGATATTCGCCAGGAAAGAGCGGCGCAAATGCTGGAGCCGCTGCACACGGTGATGCTGCGGGTACGGTTACCCGGCGGGATCATCAGCCCGCAGCAGTGGCTGGGGATCGACGAGTTTGCGTCACAGCATACGCTCTACGGCAGCATCCGCATCACCAACCGCCAGGCGCTGCAGCTGCACGGCGTGCTAAAGCGCAATATCAAGCCGGTTCATCGGCTATTGCATCAGCTGGGTCTGGATTCACGGGCGACGGCGGGCGACGTCAACCGCAACGTGCTGTGTACCTCGAATCCGGTGGAATCCGGGCTCCATCATCAGGCATACGAATGGGCCAAAAAGATATCGGAGCACCTGCTGCCCAAAACCAATGCCTATGCTGAGGTCTGGCTGGACGGTGAAAAGATCAAGCAGCCGGAAGACGAGACCATCCTGGGCAACAGCTATTTACCGCGCAAATTTAAAACCGCGGTGGTCATCCCGCCGCAAAACGACGTCGATTTGCACGCAAACGATCTTAACTTTGTCGCTATCGGCGAGCACGGGCAGTTAACAGGCTTCAATGTGCTTGTCGGCGGCGGCCTGGCGATGACCCACGGCGACCATAGCACCTATCCACGCCTCGCGACGGCGCTAGGCTATATCCCCTTGAACGCCACCCTGGCGGTTGCCGCCGCCGTTGTTGCCACCCAAAGGGACTGGGGAAACCGCTCAAATCGACGCAATGCCAAAACGAAATATACGATCGATCGGGTAGGCATTGAGGTCTTTAAAGCGGAAGTCGAGCGGCGGGCTGGCATTGCATTTCAGACGCTGAAACCCTACGCCTTTAGCAGCCGCGGCGATCGTATCGGCTGGGTCGAAGGGATCGACGGTAAGCACCATCTTACCCTGTTTATCCCCAGCGGGAGATTGATTGATAAACCGGGCAAACCGCTAAAATCGGGGCTCGCCGCCATCGCCGCAGTCCATGACGGCGATTTTCGCTTAACGCCCAATCAAAACATCATCATTGCGGGCGTCAGCGAGCACAACAGAGCGCGGATTAACCAACTGGCGCAGCGGTATTGCCTGATTGATGAAACGGTATCGCCGCAGCGTAAAAGTTCGATGGCCTGCGTCTCTTATCCCACCTGTCCTCTGGCAATGGCTGAGGCCGAACGCGTGCTGCCAGGCATCATCGATCGCCTTGATGAGATCTTATTGCGTAACGGTATTGCCGATCGGTTGATAATATTTCGCGTCACCGGCTGCCCGAACGGCTGCGGCAGAGCGATGCTGGCCGAAATCGGTCTGGTGGGCCGCGCGGTGGGCCGCTACGATGTCTACCTCGGCGGCAACCGCGAGGGTACGCGTATCCCTCGCCTCTATAAAGAGAACCAGCCGCTTGAAGAGATTATCCACGAGGTTGACGCATTGATTAGCGCCTGGGCGCAGGCGGCTAACCTGGATGAGGCATTCGGCGACTTTGTGCTACGGACGAGGATTGTTCGCCCGGTGCTGAACTCCAGTCTCGACTTTTATCTGCAGGATTAAGATGGCCAGGCCGTTAGCGATTATTCAAATGGGCGAACCGCCGGCGGCCATCCGTCAGGCGGTCGGCGAGCAAAGCCAATGGTTGGTGCAGGCGCTCGCCTTAACGCGCGAGGAGTACCGGGTTATTCGCCCGGATCGCCACGATCCCCTGCCCGCCATCGGCGGGATCTGCGGCGCCATCATCAGCGGCTCCTGGGCGATGGTCACCGACCGGCTGGCGTGGAGCGAGGAGACCGCGCAATGGATACGCCGCGCCTACGCCCTGCATCTGCCGCTGCTGGGCGTCTGCTACGGCCACCAGCTGATTGCCCACGCGCTGGGTGGCGTGGTCGCAGATAACCCGCTGGGGAGCGAACGCGGGCTTCAGCTGATCCAGCTCGCCGAACACAGTACGGCCCCGCTGCTGAAGGCCTTTCCCGGACGTTTTTCGGCCTGGCTTTCTCACCAGCAAACCGTGCTGCGGCCGCCGGAAGGCGCCAGCGTGCTGGCGTTTTCCGCCCGGGACGCCTGCCAGATTCTGCGCTATAGCGACACGGCGTATTCGGTGCAGTTCCACCCGGAGTTTCACTGGGATATTATGGCCGCCTGCCTCAGCGCGTGCGACAAAGGGTTGGACATGGCCGAAATGCCCGGCGAACCGGGCTGGCCAAAAGCGCTGCTCAGGCGCTTCTATCATCTCTGGTGCAAGGACGAGGCGCCCCGCTTACGCCACTCATAATCGCGCATCGCGGGGGCCGGTCTATCTGGCGGCGGTGACGCGCCAGACGGTATTCCCCGCATCGTCCGCCACCAGCAGCGCGCCCTGTTTATCCATCGCCAGGCCTACGGGCAGACCGTGGGCTTCGCTGCCGCTGTCGTTGAGGAAACCGGTCACCACCGGCTCCGGATAGCCAACGGGTTTTCCCTCTTTGAAGGCGACCCAGGCGACGCGATAGCCATTTAAAGGCTTACGATCCCAGCTGCCGTGCTCGCTAATAAAAGCGCCGCCGCGATATTTTGCCGGTAAGCCCGTTCCGCTATAGAACCACAGGGCCAGCGGCGCGACGTGCGAGCTCAGGGCATAGTCGGGTTTAATGGCTTTGGCCACCAGATCAGGGCGCTGCGGCTGCACCCGGCGATCGATATGCTGACCAAAATAGCTATATGGCCAGCCATAGAACCCGCCCTCCTGCACAGAGGTGAGATAATCGGGGACCAGATCGGCGCCGATTTCATCGCGCTCATTGACGACCGCCCAGAGCTTTCCGCTCTGCGGTTCCCACTGCAGCCCCGTTGGGTTGCGCAAGCCGCTGGCATAAATACGGCTGGCTCCGCTCGCCACATCGACTTGCAAAACCGCCGCGCGCCGGTATTCCGCGCCGATGCCGTTCTCCGTGATATTACTGTTCGACCCCACGCCGACATACAGCGTCTTACCGTCCGGGCTGGCCAGCAGGGATTTAGTCCAGTGATGGTTAATCGGGCCTCCGGGAAGTTCCGTCAGCTCGACTCCCGGATCGTCGATCCGCGTCTGCCCGCTCTGATAGTGATATTTGCGCAGGCTATCGGAATTGGCGACATACAGATCGTTACCAATCAGCTGTACGCCGAATGGCGAATGCAGATTTTCCAGGAAGAGGTGTTTCTGCCACGTCACACCATCGCCATTGCTATTACGGAGCAGCGTGATGCGATTCCCGCCTTTGCCGCCCGCGCCGGAAAAGCTCTGCACCCAGCCCATGATCTTCTGTTTCGGCATGGAAACCGGATCGCCGGTACCGTTGGACTCAATCACCAGCACGTCGCCATTTGGCAATACGTAGAGCTGGCGCGGGTGCAGAAAACCATCGGCCATTTTCTCAATGTGCAGCCCGGCGGCGACTCTCGGTTTTTCCCCCTCTTTCCAGCCGACTCCCCGCGGTACCTTCATCGGCGGCAACAGGAAATTCTCCGCCGGCGGCAGCGTCGGTTCGGCGCCCATCTGTTGTTTCGGGTCCAGCGTGGAAGCATCGTCGCAGCCGGCCAGGCCGAGGGCCAAAGAGAGGGTCAGCAGGGAGAGGATATGTTGTTTTTTCATGGCTTATACCCCCGCCTTCTGGCGGCTACGAAGCGCCGTCTGAATATTGGCAATCGATAGCAGTAATACCACCAGCGTTGACAGTATGACTCCCTGAGGGACAACGGCATACGCATCCCGACTGTGGACGAAAGCATTAATAATCGCCAGCACAACGGCGGCCGCCGAGAGCCAAAAATCCACCTTCGGCGCTGAAAGCGCTGCGAAACCGCCTTTCCATACGTACACCAGGTTAATGAGCCGCGGAATAATCGCCAGCACCAGCCCAAAGCTAATCAACCACGCGGCGGCCAGGGTCCACAGAGAATTAAAGCTGGAGAGATAAATCAGATCGAAAATCCACGCGGCGGTGAAAAAGCCGACCGGTAGCGGGTTAAATAGCCCATATATCGCCACCGCCGAAGCGGCATGACGCGGAGAAAAAAGCGTATTTTGCATAGCACCTATCCTTTATTTGAATAATAAGGGGTATAACAAGCGATGAACCTTGCAGGTATAGTTAATCGCGTTACTGACACTGATATTTTATGCGGCTAAAGCGTTGGCTGATGGAAATGAGGCAAAACACTTTCGGCAATGTCGTGAAAAGTTTCTGCCAGCGGGCGCTGGTTATGCCGAAAATGCAGGCCAATATGATTCACCCCGGCCTGACGCATGGCATTTAATTCGGTGATTAATCCCTGCACGCCGGTCCGAATACCAAAATGGATGCGTTCAACGGGCGCATGCCGATCCGCCAGCAGATCAAGATGAATAAAGCTGATATAGGGTTTATCACCCGCCAGCTTGCGCCACAGCGCGACGCGGCGGACGTGTTCATTGGGTGTGCCGGGATAGGCCAGCCAGCCATCCATATGCTTGCCTACCCATTCCGGCGTCTGCTGCGCCAGGCCGGCAACAAGCAGGGGAGGATTCGGCGCCTGAGGTAACAGCTGCACTCCCTGCGGCAGCGCTTCGCCGTCGTCGGCGCGCAGAATCTCCACGCTGCGGCGAAAGCGTTCGCCGCGGGTGGCGTAATCGACATCAAAAATGGGATACTCCAGCGGCCGATCGCCGCTGGCGATCCCCAACAGCAGCCGATTGTGACTCAGGGTCTGGAGCGTGCGGGCCGCTTTTTTTACCAGCCAGGGCTGGCGTAAAGGCAGAACCACGGCGGCGGTCCCGAGTAAAATCGTCCGGGTCAACGCGGACAGATAGCCCAGATAGGTCATGGTTTCAAAGACCTGGGCCGCGTCAGCAAACGAGGGGTCGTAAAGCGGTACGTCTCTGATCCACGCCGCGCGAAAACCCAGCTGGTCGGCCAGGATAATAAGCTCTTCATGGCCTGAAAGATCGGGAATGCCGAAAGGACGCCCTTCCTGTACCCTTTTACGCTGTCCGCTGGCGGACCAGTCGTTATCCAGCGGAAGCTCAACCCCCACGGAAAAACCGCCTCGCGTTAATGCATCTAAACTCATGAACCGCTCCGTAACTTACCGATATATAAGGTGTTGGCGAGTGGCTGCAGCGCCCCATCGTGCGAGCGGGCGCTTTAACTGCGGGATAGTGCGGCGGATGCCGGAAGCGACCCGTACCGGGGTCAGGCATATGCTGACTTAGGGTGTACGCAGAGCCACTGACGTATGACTGCGGGTGAGTATGCGGCGCGTGACTTTTGCTATAAATACGCATTAACGCAAAATACTTTTGTCTTTAACGCAACAATGATTTTTACGGCGGTCAACCGGAGGGAAAATCAGCGGGATGGGCGTTTGCCGCCAGCCTCTGGGGGGCCGACGGGTTTCGCCCATTGCGCGGCAAGTCCATCTGCCGCCACCGCTCACACATCCAGCGCCCGCTGTATCTCACGCTTTATCTCCAGCAGCGCGGGATCGTCCAGCGATCTTGGGCGTGATAAAGCAACCTCATATTGGTTATGCAAACGGCCGGGACGCGGCTTCAGGACGATAATCCGGTCAGACAGATAGAGCGCTTCGTCAATATCGTGCGTCACCATGACCGTAGTAAGTTGATTTTTTTCCCAGACCTGCAGCAGCTCTTGCTGTAAACGACGGCGCGTCAGGGAATCAAGGGCGCCGAAAGGTTCATCGAGCAGCAATATTTCGGGGTTGGGCGCCAGGCAGCGCGCAATCGCCGCGCGCTGCGACATACCGCCGGACAGCTGATGCGGCCAGGCTTTCTCAAACCCTGACAACCCGACCAGCTCAATCAACCGGGCGACGCTCTGCCGGTTTTGCTCCGTCGCGCCTCCCTGGCGCTTGAGACTAAGCAGAATATTGTCTTCAACGCTGAGCCAGGGCAGCAGTCGATGATCCTGAAACACAATCCCGCGGGATAAGGACGGCGCATCAATCGGCACGCCGCTGACCAGAACCTGCCCGCTATCGGGCCGATCCAGGCCGGCCAGCATGCGCAATAGCGTGGATTTCCCGCAGCCGCTGGGGCCAATCAGGCTGACAAACTCCCCCTTTTTCACCGTCAGGGAGATCCGATCCAGCGCCTGAAAGATGCCTTCGTTAACAGTGAAATAACGCGACACGTCAACAATGTCGATGGTCTGCGTAGGGTTTGCTGCTGAAGCGACAGGAATTAATGCGTCAACCACGGTGTTATTCTCCGGGATAAAAGTGCAATCGCACGGTTTAACAGAATGCCAACGACGGCCAGCGTGAATACGCCCACAATCACCTTGTCCATATCACCGTACATACGGGCCGCCGCAAGATAGATACCTAAGCCATCGCCCAACCCATTAACGTAGCCGGTCCCGACTAAATATTCGGTGCCAATGGTCCCGAGCCACGCGATGGTGAAGGCGGTTTCCAGTCCGCTCACCATCGCCGGCAGCGCGGCGGGAAGCGTAATACGCGTCAATATCTGGATGGCGTTGAATTCAAGCAGGTAACCCACTTCGCGATATTTTTCCGCGACCTGACGGCAGCCTTCGCGCGTGCTAAGCAGCATCGGGAAAAAAGCGCCTAGCGAAATCTCGGTAATTTTCAATCCTTCGCCGGTGCCGACCCACGCGCTTAATAGCGGGATCCATGCGAACAGCGCAATCTGCTGTAGCCCGTTAAACGTCGGTGAAAACAGACGGTGGGAGAGGCCGTTGGTTCCCAGCAGCATGCCGACCGCCAATCCGGCCAGCCCGCCAATCAGCAAACCGGCCAGCGCACGCAGAACCGTGGCGCTAATCGCCAGCGGTAATGAGCCATCGCCAAGGCTTTGCCATAGGGTATGCACTACCTGAAGGGGAGAGACCATAATATTGGCATTCATCGCCCGGGCGTGGCTCAGCGCCGCCCACAGCAGCAGCAGGCCCAGTGGCAAAATCACGGCGCGCCAGCGGCGGGAAAACGCCACCTTGCGCCCTTGTATCTGGCTCATGACGCGCCCTCATCCGCCCAGCGCATCAGGCGTTTTTCCCAGCGCGATGCCAGGTAATCAATCAGCCAGCCGATCAGACCAATAAACACCATGGTGACAAACACCACATCGAGCTGGAAGGCTTTACGCCCCCACGTCATCAGATAGCCAATCCCGGCGGCGGAGGCGATCATTTCCACCAGAACGAGCGCTTTCCAGCCTTTGCTCAACGACAGGCGCAAACCGGTAAAAATAGCCGGGGCAATGGCGGGTAAATAAATAATCCGCAAGCGCTCGCTGCCGCTCAGCTCAAGCGCCCTGGCGACATCGCGGTATTTTTGCGGCAGATCGCGCGCGGCGTTATAGCTGGAAATCAGCACCGGCAGAAAGCAGGTTTTCGCGATGAGTACAAACTTCAGCGTTTCCCCGATACCAAAAATCAGCATAAAGAACGGCAGCCAGCCCAGCGACGGTACCAGGCAAATCGCGCGCACCGTCGGGCCAATATACTCGTCGGCAGCGCTGGAGGTGGCAAAAAGCAAACCACAGGCCAGCCCGAGCGTACTGCCGACCAAAAAGCCGCCCGTGAGACGAAGCAGACTGATGCGTAAGGCTTCCCCCAGCTCGCCGGAGTGAATCAACTCAATCGCCGTTTGCAGGGTGAAAGACGGCGCCGGCAGGATCTGCTCCGGCATCCATGCGAAATCGCTGGCGACCTGCCATAGCAGCAGGATAAACGCCGGAAAGACCAGCGCCAACAGGCTATTGAATAGCCACGGATAGCGTCTGGTTGCGACCCGCCGCGGCAGTTGTTCGGACGCCTTTAGCGTTTGAGGGATGACGATGCTTCTCATGATGACGACTCCCGTTGCCTCGATTGCTGCTGACGGTACAGTTCACGAATGCGATAGGTTTGATCGTTTTCCGCTCCGCCGGCGCGCCCCTGCTTCCAGCCAAGATTAAGCGCGTACTCGCCCATATGGCCGGCGCGAGACACCGTCTCCTCTCTCACCTGGGCGCTTTTTTCCGCATCCGGGGCGACGTACAGCGCATCCGTCGGGCAGTAGATTTCACACATAAAGCACGTCTGGCAATCCTGCTGACGGGCGATGATCGGCGCCCGTCCCTGAACGCTATCAAATACGTTGGCAGGACAAACGGTGACGCAGCGATCGCAGGCAATGCAGGATGCTGCAGAGATAATTTCAATCAATTACTCCCCCTCCGGTAACGCATGGCTGTCCCACGCGGGCGCATTCAGGCCATGAATAACGATGCGTTTAGCGAACGCCGGCTGGCTATGCGGACGATCCAACAGGCGATGAATGCCCCGACTCTCCTGCCGCAGCAACGCGGCTTTATAGGACCAGCGGGAGACCTTCAGCAGGGAACGAGCTTCGCGTCTGCGCAGCAGTTCAACCAGCGAATCGCTGGCGCTGTAGCCGTATAAGCCGAGTGATTTAGAAAGACCGTTCAGGCGGCTGAGCGATTGACTGATGCCCGCCGACGTGCGGAAGAAGTTCTTATTCAACGGCAGCATTTCGTCGCGAACGGCATCAAGAATGGCGGCCGGCTGCTGCGCATCGGCGCCCGCCCCGCTGCCGTACAGGTCGTAGCCCAGTCCGCCTACGTTCAGCAGCGGCGTCTGGCGATGCCTTTGCCGACGTGCGGCGGCCAGCGGTTTTAGTTTCCCGGCGGCGCGGGCCGCCGCGAGACCCGAGGCGCGCCCGCTGGCGATAGCCCAGGCGGCGTTGGGGCCGCCGCCGCCGCTGATCACGCCATTCATACCTTCACGGCTGGCGGCATCGCCGGCGGCGTACAATCCCGCAACGTCCGTCGCGCCGTGGCTATCCTGCAAGCGCAGTCCTCCCAGGCCGCGCACCGTCCCTTCGCAGCGCAGCACGACTTCAAACTTGTCGCTAAACGGGTTGATTCCCTGGCGGTCAAACGGCACAAAGCAGTTGGGCTGCGACTGGCGCAGGCAGGCCTGCAGCGGCGGGTCAGCACGGTCCAGACAGGCGTAAACCGGCCCGCTAAGTAAGGCCTGCGCCAGCGCCGTCTGGCGGTCGCCTTCAATCGCCAGCACATGACCATTGGCGTCGTAGAAGGTCGCCCACTGATAAATGACGCCTTTGTTCATGGAGGTATGGACCGGCGTAATCCCATACTGAGCGCTATATTCCATGCCGGACAGCGCCGCTCCCGCCTCCATCCCCATCACGTAGCCATCGCCAGTCAGCCCGGTTGCGCCTAAAATACGTTCGCCGAACGCGCAGCCGCCGGTAGCCAGCACCACGCTGGAGGCGGTCACGCGCCAGAAGAAGTTTTTTTGCCGGTTCAATCCCACCGCGCCCGCCACGCCATCGGCATCCTTCAGCAGCGCGAGCGCGGGTGAATGGTCCATAATCGTCACGCCCGCTTCACGTGCCTTCTGGCGCATAAAACGCATATAATCCGGGCCGCGCAAATTGGCCAGATAGGGGTTGCCGCCGTGGTCGTGCGGGAACGGATAGCCCCAGGCAAGCAGCTGTTGTAAACCTTCCCAACAGCCCGCCAGGGTACGCTGCATCACTTCAGGTGCCGCCAGCTCGCCGGTAAGCCGACGGCGCCGGGCGATCTCATCTTCCCGCTGCCCGGGCGGAACGCACCAGGTGCCGGTATTGGAGGGCGCCGTCGCGCCGCTGGTGCCGAAATATCCCTTATCGGCAAGGATCACCCGACATCCGCTACGCGCCGCTATCAGCGCCGCCCATGCTCCCGCCGGGCCGCCGCCGACCACCAGCACATCGGCGCTCTCCTCAACGATCTCGCTATTGGCTCTGGACATCAGGTTCTCCGTTCGCCGCTTTTTTGGTCCACAGGGAGGTATAGCCGTACTTTTCAATGGCGCGATTCAGATAGCTCGGGTCGACCCAGGTCGATACATCAATGTCGCGGCGAATCAGCTTACTCTGCTTCGCAAACGCAATCCCGCGGCGCAGGTTCGCCAGATAGTAATCATCCAGCAGCGGGCTGAGACGATCCTTTAACAAATCCCCTTTATAGTCCGTCTCCAGACTGTTGGCCGGAACTTTGGTCAATGCCCACCAGGCGAAAACCTGCGGGCGATTCTTCTCGTCAGCGACAAACGCGGCGGCTTTGACGAAAGCGTCGACAACCCGCTGAGTGGCCTGCGGATACTGTTTAAGGAAATTATTTGTCACCACCAGCGAGCCAAAAATATTGGCAGGGTCGGATTTGCCTTTGGTGGTGTAGATCTGCGTGGCGATGCCTTTATCCAGCAGCGTCAATACGTCAGAGGTGCCGACGATGACGTCAATATCGCCGGAGGTCAGGGCGGAAATTTGGTCGGCGGATTTTAAGTCGAAGAGCTGAATATCGTTTTCCGTCAGCCCCTGTTCCGACAACAGCGTCGCCAGCGATAACTCCAGAATCGTCCCGCGCGAAACCGAGACTTTTTTTCCTTTCAAATCCTGCAGGCTTGTGATCGGCGAATCTTTACGCACCACCACGTAAATGGGGCTACTGCCGTAAGAGGCAAGTACAGTGGTGCCTAAACCCGATCCCCGCCCGACGATGTTAGGTAAGCCGCCGTAATTAGCGAAATCCAGCTGTCCGTTGGCTAAAGCTTCATTAATTGCCGGACCGGTTCCCTGTGGAAACTGCCAGTCAATTTTGACGTTGTCTTTAGCAAATTCGTCTTCCAGATAGTGCCCCGCGCGCACCACACCGATGACCGCCGAGCCGTACGGCGTGCCGTAGGGATTGCCCTGCCCCGCAATATGGATAACCGATGGCAGTTGTTCTTCGGCATACAGAGGGCCTGAAAATCCGAGCATCAAGGTGAACGTACCCAGCAATACCTTCGTCAGATAGTGTTTTTTTATCGTATTTATAAACAATTGCCATCCCTCTGGTGGTGACCGATTGATTGGTTAAAAAATGATAATAAGGCATAACATTTGTGTTACATATGCCAATAAAATGAATGTAATTGGGATTTATTGATAAACAGGCAGGCGGTTGTTTACCTGGATCGCGGCGGGATCGCCGCGATCTGACGAGGGAGAAGGAGAAAAAGAGGGTAAGGCTGGCGAGGTTCTACGCTCTATCCTGCAGCTATGCCATCAAGGCGTGTATTCCAGTCGCGGCGGCTAACCCCTGTATGGCGTTTGCGCCATACAGGATATTTGTACGCTCAGAGACTGACCGTGTGGGCAAGACCGTAAAGCTAATCCAGGTCGCGGTGGCATTGATGAATGATGTCAGTCAACGCGCTTTTTACCTGCGGGTCTCTTTTATCGTAGAAGAAACTGACCAGCGTCTGTTTGCCCGATTTTCGCATATCCATATTTACCACCGCCTCATCGCCTCTGAGAAGGTGATACCTTTTATTGCCGTTGGGCAGCGGATCGTCTTTTTCAACATAAAAATGCTGGCGGATGGACTGATACTGAATACATTCGTGGGTGCGTTCTACGCTGGCGGAGAAATATTCCTCTTTCAGTTCGGTGTTTTTTACCTTATCGACAAGGCCAGAACACCCTGACAGCATAGCCAGCGCGGCGGACAGATAAATTATCTTAAACATCAGCTTTCTCTTTGGGTTAAAAAGCGGCTCATACAACTCGCTACCGGCATGATTGTCCGGGAGCCAGCATCAACCGACCATCAACAATAACCACAAAGATACTGCGGCAAACCGTGGACGACCGGCGTATTTACGCCCCGCCGCGCAGCATCGTGCAGAAGGCGCAATGGCAGCCGGGAACCGGGGTCGCGCTACAGGTGCCTAAGGTGGAAGTCTGGAAGCCGGCGTCATTGTGGCTATAAAAATTGCTGACGATGTTATCTTCCGATTTTTTCAGCTGTTCTGCGCTGACCTCTGCGATGGTCACGTTTTTTGCCTGGAAGGCAAAGGCCGCCGGGGAACTGAAGGCCACGGATAAAAGTACCAGACGATAAATTTTCATAATAAGAACGCATCCCGAAGCAATGATTAAGCAATAAACCCTACCACAGCGCCTCACCCGTGCCAGCGTAACGTTTCACGGAAAAACACATTGTTACAATATAACACAACAGGTCGACATTCCGTCATGACCTCAGCACTTTTTAGCCCGGCAGGCTCTCCTTCCCTCAGTCAGGGTGGTCTGAAGAAAAAAGATGTTCTTCATTTAATAATATCAATCGATGAGCAATATTTATTCTGTAATGGATATTCGTCTTCAGGCTCCCCGCCGGCACAAGCGGGATCTCCGCGGTAAAACAGGAGTCATCCCGGCTGGAGATAACAATCTCCAGCCCTTCGCCTCAGTCATACACCATAAACAGGTTGACCGTTCCGGTGACCGGCCCGGTATATGGGATGTTCGATCGGGTGATCGCCGCTCGCTGGATATAGCGCGCCTGCAGGGTTGCCCTTGAATAGCTTGTCGACGTGAGCGTATAAACTTTATCACTCCCCGCTCCGGTAACCAGCACAGTACTTCCATGGTTACCAAGATTGATGGCTGGGCCGTTGATATCAACATGAGCGTCGCCGTACAGCAGTTCAATTTCAAGACCGTCGATCTTGTTCCCGGCGGCGGCGTCGTACAGGCTGATATTATGGGTAGCCAGAGGAGAAGCGCCGGCATCTTCAAAGCGCATCCGCACGTTTTCAGCCATCCCGACACATTCCAGATCTAACTGCAGTGGAATCTTTAGCCCGAAGGCCGGCTCGCCGGACTGAGCTATCGTATTGGCGGACCATTCTCCCATGTTAAGAGAGTAATGGGGTGAACGTTGAGTACTCAGTTTGCAGGTAGGACGCACCAGGGTGATCCCGCTTCCGCTGAGAAAATGCGTCGGCGGGTTAGTGTTTACGTTCGCCGGCGCCGGCGCCATCCAGGAGTTAAAAAGATGGCTGACGGATAAGGGGCCATACGCCGTCACGGGGCCGGTTTTGATCAGCTCGGCTCGTAAAGAGAAGGTGAGGCTCGAGGTTGGCATAAACCAGCGCGTGACGCCGCCTTCAGTACGCGTGTCCAGCATTCTTAATACCATGCCGGCCTGTCCTGACGTCGGGCCGCAGAACTCATGTTCCACTCCGGTGGCCGCAAAAATAGCCCCGCCGCAAACATCAAAGCCAGATAACCGAATATAGGGGAAATCGGCGGCGTTATTCCCCAGTAGCGACGTATCTGATTTGATAAAAAACTGAATTCCGACGCCTTCGACCGAGGTCTTAAGTATGCCGTTTCCCGCGTTCGCGCCTGCAAGGTTAAACCCTAATCCGGCAAGTGCGTAACTGGGATCCATTATGCTAACAGCAGCATCCGTGCCCGCGATTTTCCAGGTTTCACTCTCGATCCCACTGCCGCTACAGCTGATGGAAAAGGTGACATTGAAGTCCGCATAGCTCCACGCCCCGATAATGGAACCAAGGGGAACGGAGTTGTCCGCAATGATCGAACGCGGAACCGAGAACGGCAAACTATCAGGATAGGTATAGACGCAGGTTCCCGCGGACTGCCCGTTACTACTGCTCTGGCTGTCATTCCAGATATAGTGTCGGGATGTAGTCCAGGCGACGGCCCCAGGCGCAAAAGCCTGCAGCAGCAGTGCCAGCAGAACGCCCGCGAATACGCGCCCTCCGTTGTTGTATATCGTCATAATGCCAGTTCCACCCGGTGTTCCTCACCCGCCCCGCCCCAGTCATGGATACCGCTCCACGTCACGATGACCGGGCCGCTCCTCAGCGCCGACGGCAAACGATAGCGTTCGCTGCCGAACGGCGGCGGCATCCGGTGGCGATCCTCCAGCAAGGCGCCGTTGCCTTTCCCCACGGTCAAGCGCCCGAAGCTGACGTAATAGGGGGTCGGATTGGTCGCCCGCAGCCAGACGCTGGCGCCTTCCTTTTCAATACTCCAGCGAAGCTTCCCCGCGGCCTCGCGGGCGTCGGTCGAATTGAGGCCCTGCGGACGGACAAATACCTTCAGGCGGCTGCGGATGGCGATCACCAGCTTATTCGCCCCTTCCCCCTTCGGCGGGATCTCCTGCAGCGACAGCCAGTAGGCGGATTCTCTGTCCTGCGCAATGGCCCCAGGCAGCACCACGAGCCGGAATCGCCCCTGCTTTTTCCCCTCAAGTTTCATTACCGGCGGCGTCAGGACCAGCGGAATGTCATGGTCATTTCCCGCGAGGTCTTCCAGCCAGGCCTGCGCCAGGTAGGTTTCATCGCTGTCATTAACGACCTCAACCGGCGTTTCCCGATCCTGCGCATAGGCCACAATCCGCGTCAGCTTCGGCCTCACGGCCCCCTGAGCGGGCAGGCTAAGCAACATGCCGGCCAGAACGGCGGCAACCACTATGTTTACTGATTTCATCTGCTGACTCTTTCGTTTCGTTGTCTGGGGGGAATACTCAGAGGCATTCCAGCGTTATTTTCTGGTGTAAATTCTCAGGTTTAAGCTGCTCATTCGTCGGGGCCGGCAGGGTCGCCCGGCACTGCTCGCTCGCCGTGTTGCCCCATTTCACCCTCAGCGCCTGGGCCTGGCGGGTATCCAGCCCGGTCAGCCAGGTCAGCCCTTTCTGACCGACAATCCCGGCCTCTTCCGCTTCATTCTCCACATACACCAGCGCACCGATGGGAATACGCTTCTTACTGCCGATCGCCACCAGGGCGCGTCTGCCGCCGCGCGTGGCAAAACGCAGCCGCACGGCCGCGCCCTCTGACGGCACAACCTTACGGGAGGACTCCTGTAGCTCAGCGCCATCGGCGGCGCGGGTATCGAGGGTCACCTCGTTATAGCGATACGGCGTCAGCCAGGTCACCATCGCGCGGCCTTTACTATCCGTCCGCGCGCTACTGGCGCCTGAAACGCGAATGCCTTCCGCTCCCGGGGTCTCCACGATCGCCACCGTATTCCCCAGCGACGGCGACAGAATGACGCCACCTTCATAGAGCGTCAGGCCGCCCGTTATTCCGGCGGAGTACTGCCGGTAATCGCCGCCCCGGCTGAATCCACCGGTCAGGCTGGCTTTGCTGGCATTCCAGCCCAACGATAGCGCCTGGCTATAGTCGCCGCGCGGATCGCGCTGGACGTTTGCCGAATAATTCAAGGCATTGCCTGCGCTGGTGCCCGCATATCCCAGCGTCTGGCCGTATTGATTATCCCGGTTGCGGCTCAGGCCGTAGCTCAGGAAACCGGCATCCTGGCCGCCGGGGCGCCGTGACGATAGCGGCAGGCTGATGGACAGCCCGAGCTGGTTATCGCTGATATGATTGTTCCGGTTATAGGTCAGGGAGAGCGAAACGCTGGCATTGCCGACGGTGGTGCCGGTCCCGGCGCTCAGGGAGGTGTTTTTCTCCCGGGTGCCATAAAAACGCTCCTGGCTGAGCGTCAGATACAGGCTGCCGACGGCCTGCAAATTCTGGCTGACGGTCGCCTCCATCCGGTTACGGCGCCGCCGTTGCCAGAAGGCGCTATCCGGAGCATTGCCATCGATATCGCTCAGACTCTGGCGCGACAGAAACTCCGCGGGGTCGAGAAACGAGGCCGACTGATACTGGTAGCCAAGCAGCTGCAGCGAGGTGCCGGTGGCATCAAACTGACGGGCATAAAGCAGCCGGGCCGCAGCCCCTTCGCGTTGACGCTGGTCGCTCCAGGTTTCCTGATAGCGGGCATGCGCCACTTCAGCCGAAAAAGCGCCAATTGCGCCAATGTTCCAGGCCGCGCCGAGGGAGAGCATCTGGTATTTTTCCGCCACCAGCGCAGAGCTGTTCAGCGTGACGCGTTCAAGGCCATGCTCCAGCGTGGCGAACAGCAAAGGGGGTTCCGTTCCCGCGCCGTGCGGGTTGCGCCACCTCCCCGCCGCCAGGCTATAGCGCGTTGAGCCGGGGCGCAGCATTCCTGGCAGTGCGGTATAGGGGACGCGGAAAGTCTGAATCTGCCCGTCCGACTCCTCGACAGTAACATCCAGATCGGCCCCGACCTGCGCGGTATAAATATCTTCCAGCGCAAAGGCGCCCGGCGTCAGCAGCGTGCTGTAGATCACCCGCCCGCGCTGACGCACGCTCAGGCGGGCGTTGGTGCGGGCCACGCCGCGGATAACCGGCGCATAGCTGTACTGATTATCCAGCGACATCCGTTCGCTGGTGGCCAGCGAGATGCCGCGCAGCGGCAGCGAGCCGGCCATGGTCCCGTAGGTGCGGGTGTAAATTTCCCCGGCCTGCAGGCTGCTGCGCAGGGCGGCGATATCCCGGGCGAGATAGCTCCGGTCATGGTTCGCTGTCCAGCGTCCATCGTTATCGCGATTAAACGAGTCCATGCTGTACAGACGCCAGGGCCCGAGGCTACCGGTGGTGTTGAGGCTGAGCCAGGCGCTGCTGGAAGAGAGATCCTCCGTGCGCCACCCGGCTCCTGAGGAACCTTTGAGCCGTGAAGAGTAAAAATAGCCGCTGTACGAAGTGCGCAGGCTGGGCACGCCGTGATCCCATTCGGCAGGCGAAATCATGGTAAACCGCTGCTTGTCCACCGCCTCCTGAGGCACGGTAATGTTCAGCGTCTGATTTGTATTATCGTATTTCAGCGATGAAGCGGGGATTCTCTGCGGCAGATCTTCACAGCGGGCCTGAGCGGCCTCTGCGCGACCGGATGGAGTGATATTTTCCGTGTCGCGGGTGACCCATCCGGAATAGAGGCCGACACGGATGCCAAATTCCTGAAGCTGAGTTTGGGAAAGACAGGGAATCACCGCCTTCCCGGTATCCACAAAATCAATCTCAACCTTACTGTCGAAACGTTCATTGACCACAATATCCGTCAACCTGCGGCCGGGCAGCAGCGAATCCTGGTTAATAAAGACCGCCTGCGAGACACCGTTTTTACCCCGACGCAAAAAAGCCTGTTCAAATTCGGTTTCTCCCCACGCACCGTAGCTGAAGAACACCGGACAAATAACGAGTAGCCGACACCAGCGCAGCGGAGACTCGTTATTGTTGAAATAGCGCGGTAAATAACGATACATGCAATCATCTTCCCCGGCATTGGGCAACATACAGTCAAAATCAGTCGCCGAGAAAAGCCGGCACGCCGGCTTTTCTCATTGGCAGAACGGTTGTTACAGGCGTTAGAAATAGGAGATGACGTAGTCGGCAACGCCTGTCACCGGGCCGGACGTCACCGCGGTACTCAACGACTTATACGCCGCCAGGTAATTCAGGGTCACCGCCCCCGCAGAGCCGGTAGGCAACGCGACGCCAGGATCGATCTGCGTGCCGCCGTTCAGGTGAATCGGCGCACTTTGTGATGTGAGAATCGCCACCGCCACGTCGGCAGCGCCGCCGGATGTGGTATTACGCATTACCGTACTGTCGCCGACAGCCGGTGACCCGGTGGTAAATGTCGCGCGGATGCTGTTCAGCCCCCCGGCGGCCTGACAGCCGGTCAGTTGAATAGTAAACGCCGTATGGCCAGCGTAGGTGCCGGAGGCGTTATTCAGGGTATCGGCCGAGACCGGCGGAAGGTTAACGATAGTCGTGTGCCCCGGCGTGCCTCCGGCAGGCGCCACCCCCACATGGGTAGTACAGGCGCTGGAGGTTACCGTGCCCTGAAAAGTAATCGTGCCATCCACCGCGCTGGCATTCATTGAAATGCCCGCCAGAGCCACTGCCGCCGAAATGATCGCCATGCGTGTTGTCTGCTTTTTCATATATATCCCTTAACAACTGAAATTATAAATAGTCTTCATCCTGTAACGGATAACCGCTGAGTTGGAGAATTGGATTTCGTCTCGAAGTTAAATCTCCTTAATAACGATAGAATATCTCTGGATAACAGTACTTCATGATCTGTCGTCCGTGACAGACCCGTTTTTTTTAAAAGAACCGTGCGCTGATAGTAGAGTTTTTTTATATTCCACCCGGAGATCTCAGCCAGGTTGGTTATCTTTTCGCCTTGGGTCAAGAAATCCATCGCAACAAGATTTTCATAAGTAATACGTTTCCTCATAAAAACGGCTTTCTCGATCTGCCGCAGCACAACAAAGAACGCCTCTGCCGTGACATTGCTGGCCAGTATCCAGGGAAGCGCACCTGTGGTTTTCGCATTTACGGTGAAGAAGGGTATAAACAAAACCTTCGCCAGAAATACCTTTGGTAATTTCATCAGATCGCGCCGGATGTGGATATTACGGACGGCGATCACCAGAACATCCCCAGGTTTAAGCTGATTATTTATTTCACGCATCAACTCCACCATCGACATTTCATCGGTATGATATATAAATGCAAAAATTTCTTTCTGGTTAAACAACCCTCTTACGCCAAGGAGAAAATACAAATTATCTGATACGATATGATATTTCATTTTCTCTCTTAAAAAGCCACAGAAACACATGCATCGCGAGATACATTTTAATACATTCAGAACCGCTTTCTTACACCCCCAGTTAAAACACAGCGCCAGAAAATTTCCTAACAGTTTTTAACGCCGCTACGGAGTGGATTTAATAGATAAAACATATCATTTAGAAAGTCGCCCCACCCCATTAAAATTAAAATGATTAAATACATGGAAAAATAAATCTTATTTTTTAGTAATAATCCTATAAGCAGATTGACATAACGAATGACAACAATATGATTAGACACTGATTCCATAAAAAATATTGATATATATCAATTTAAAAACATCACATCATCTAATGAAAACGATCAGCCCGTAAAATTCATATCATCAATACCAACTACCGTCCTACGGCGATATTTTTCCGCCTGGACAAAAAATATCAAATGACAATCCCCCAGGGGAACAAAACGAAATAAGAAAACTTCCATACTCGAAAGCTGACAATCGAGAAAAATAGCCACTTAAGAAAATCATGCTGTGATTTTCATTTATTTTAGTTTTATTTAAATAACTTTATAATACTAACAGTTATTTTCATAAGAATAATAATTAAACTAAGAGAGAAAAATCTCAAAACAATAATAACTATCGAAGCAAAGAAAACAATCAGCGAAAACTATCAAGAATAGCCGGGCATTTACCTCGAACCAACAGCGCAGCAACATCAGAGAAATTAATATATAAATGATTCAATAGGTTTTATGCCTTGCCATTCAGCTAGCTGATGTTTTCAGCCCACGAAAACTTATTTCCTGCAATATTTACGCAACACCGAAAAATAAAGTTGTTTGCCTGGCGTTTAATTTCAGCCGTAAAAATAGCCAACCGGTTTGCGCAGCGTTACAGGAGAAATAACGATCGGCATAACAAATGACAACAACTCTTACTCATCGTACCTACATACAGGCAGCAGAAAATAAATAAGTATGCATAGCGGAGAAGGCGCGAAAAATTTATTCCTAGCGAACAGGCCGCAAACGGGCGCCTGCCACATCCTTTTATCTGCTGACGATTCCGCCCCGCGTCATGCTCCCGCTTCACCGTCACCCCGACGCTGGAGCCGCATCAGCGCGCAGGCGGCGAATGACGGACCGCTGGCGATATCCCTACAGTTTCCATCTTGATAACGATAACTATTTTCATTTAAATAGGGCAACCCCCTTTTCGCTAACCCCACGCAGAAATGCGCGGTCGTTGGGAAGCTATCTTGTCAGCGTTTGAGCGTTACTATACGGAACTGTTCCGCTTTCTCAGTCGGAAACTGCGGGACACACACCTCGCCGAGGAGCTTACCCAGGAGACATTCAGCCGCGCGTTGGCCTCTCCTGAAAAGGTTTCATCGCACCGCGGCTTGCTCTACCATATCGCCAGAAATCTTTTGGTCGATCGCTATCGCCAGCGCCACCACCACGCCCAGGAGATGGCGGCGGATGAACTGCTGGCGCCGGGTCATGAGCAGCCGGATAGCCTGATCGAGAAACAGCAGTATATCGACCGCCTCGTTGCCACCATTGAACAACTGCCGCCGCGCTGCCGTGAGGCATTTATCCTGCATCGAATTGACGGCCTATCGCAAAGCGAGGTCGCCAGCAGAATGGGCATTTCAACCAATATGGTAGAAAAGCATATTATTCGAGCCATGCTGGCCTGTCGCACCTGTCGCGACAGCTGGCGTGAAGAACCGCCCACAAGGAAGCCGCGATGACCCATCAAGATGAGCTGACTATTGCTGAACAGGCGATCCGCTGGCTGCTCCGCCAGCGGGAAGGTATGACGCCCGCCGAGAAAACCGATTTTCAGCGCTGGCTGCAAATTCCGGCGCATCAGGCTGAATACGACGACCTTCGCGAACTGTGGCAGGAGACGGCACGCCTGCCGCTTCGCGATGTCGCACATCGGCGACCGGTCACCGCGCGTCGTTCGGTCTGGCGTCCTCTGCGCTGGGGTTGCGCGCTCTTTTTGCTGGCGGCGATCCTCTTTTTCCCCCTGCGCCACGAGTTTGCTGCGCCGATCTATAGCGCCAGCTGGCACACCGGGCGCGGAGAGATCCGGCAGATAGACCTGCCCGACGGAAGCACCATCTCCCTTGATGCCGGGACGCAGTTAACCGTACGCTATTTTGCCCACCGCCGGGAGGTGGTGATGCCGCAAGGGCAAGCTTTCTTTAAGGTTGTGCACCAGCCGCAACGTCCGTTCGAGGTGCTCAGCGGCCCGACCCGGGTCACCGTGGTCGGTACCGAGTTCAGCGTACGCTATCTCCCACATACCCTGAGCGGCGACGGTACCGATATCGCCGTCAGCACCGGCGCCGTGCGCGTCGGCCCGCGCGGGATCTGGCAAAATCGCTGGTGGCGCGCCATGCAACATCTGCACTTGCCGCAGGCTGCTCGCTATCTGACCGTGCTGCGCACCTCTGAACGCGCTACCAGCGATGCGCAAGGTATGCTGGCTTCTCGTCCCCCGCTTCCGGCGGAAAATATTGCCGCATGGCGTGACGATCGCATCGTTCTGGAAAACATCCGCCTGGATATGGCGCTGGCGGAATTCGCCCGCTACACCGAGGTGCCTCTCACCCTTGACTCCCCGGCCGTGGCAGCGCTGCGCGTCAGCGGGAGTTTTGCGATCGCCCGGGTGAACAGTTTTGCCACCGCGCTGCCGCGCGTACTGCCGGTAAAAATAAAAAACAAGGATAATCAATATATTATTAGCTTATCTTCAGCGGCAGTAAAAAATAATCAAAACTGACGTCAGGGTTTTCCCGCGCGCTTCGTCTTCAGAAGAGAATGATTATTATTCGTCAAAACTCTGGGGATGAAGAATGGCCTTTTTTTCCGTTTCGCGTGCGTTTCGTACCTACCATATTGCGCTGGCGGCAGCGTTACCGGTTTCTGGCGTTTATGCGGCGGTAACGCTGAACGTCGCACTGCCTGCGCAGCCGCTGACGGCATCATTGAATCAGTTAGTCAAGCAGGCTAACGTTCAGCTGATTGCCGCCCCCGCCACCCTTTCCGGCAAAATCGCCCCAGCCGTTTCCGGCTCGATGACGCTTGACGCCGCGCTCGGCCGGCTGCTGGCAGGCAGCGGACTGAGCTGGACGTTAAACGGCGATACGGTTTCAGTGACACCGGTCGCCGCGGGCGAAGAGACGATCACCGTCACCGGGGGGAGCACCGCATCGGCGGCGGTGGCGCAGCAGACCACCAGCGGCACGAAAACGGACACCCCGCTACTGGAAGTTCCGCAGTCGGTTTCGGTGATCACACGTCAACGACTGGATCGCCAGAATGTGCAAAGCGTCACCGAAGCGCTACGCTACGTACCCGGCGTCAAGACGGAGACCTACGGCGTCGATCCTAAAGGCTATGACTGGATCTATATCCGCGGCTTCAACGCGCTGACCACCAATGATTACCGCGACGGCCTGCGCCAGCTCAACAACAGCTACAGCTATTTCCGTACCGAACCTTACGCGCTCGAACGTATCGATATCGTCCGCGGCCCCTCATCGACGCTGTTTGGTCTGGGGGACGCCGGCGGGATTATCAATCGGGTCAGTAAAATGCCGGATGCGCGCGGCGTTCACGAGGTGGAAATTCAGCTCGGTAATTTCAACCGCCGCCAGGCGCAGTTTGATGTCAGCGATAAGCTGGATGAGCAAGGCCAGTGGTTGTACCGGGTCGTGGGGCTCGCCCGCAATAGCGATACCCAGTTCCAGTATCAGGATGGCCCGCAGGTTGAAGATAACCGTCTGTACCTTGCGCCGACGCTGACGTGGCTTCCCTCCGCCGATACCAGCCTGACCCTTCGCGCGGATTATCTGCGCGATACCTCCGGCGGCACCATTGCCGTCCTGACGAAACCAGGCGGGAAAATAACCGACACGCTGCTCGGCGACTACAGCTATAACCGCTTTCGCCAGCAGCAGTTCACCGTCAGCTATGAGTTCAGCCAGCAGCTGACGGAAAACGTACAGTTTCGCCAGAACCTGCGCTACGGACAAACCGATACCATCCTCAATAACCTGCTGCCCGGCGATCCGGATTTCGCCGCCGGTACGCTGGCGCGCAACGCCGTGCGTTTTGACGAACACATGCATGCGTTCAACGTGGATAACCAGCTGCAGCTGGATTTCAACACAGCCACCCTTGCGCACCGACTGCTGGCCGGAGTGGATTACAGCTGGCTGGACGGGAACGCCAAACGCTTTGGCGCAGTCGCGCCGCCGCTCAATATCAACAACCCGGTCTACGGCGTGGATATCCCGGATCCGACCTATGCGCTCAACGATAACGATCAGACCACCGCGCAGCTTGGCCTCTACTTACAGGATCAAATCCACCTGACCGATAGCTGGCTGCTGACGCTGGGCGGGCGCCACGACGACGTCAGTATGCGCACGCGTAACAACCTGAACGACACGACTTCATGGGTAGATAAAGGGGCGTGGACCGGTCGCGCGGGGCTAACCTGGCTGTCGGGAAGCGGCCTCGCCCCTTACATCAGCTATGCCGAGTCGTTCGTACCCAACAGCGGGAGCGATAGCCAAAATCGAACCTTCGAGCCCAGCAAAGCGCGCCAGTACGAAGTCGGGGTGAAATATCAACCGGACAGCCGTCTGCTGATGACCCTGGCGGCGTTTAACATCAGCAAAACCAACGTCCTGACCAATGAAATCGTCAACGGCGTGGCAACCGGTTATCAGGTCGCCTCCGGAGAAGTACGCTCCCGCGGCATCGAGTGGGAAACCCAGGCGCAGATCGCGGAAAACGTCGATGTGCTGGCCTCGTATACCTGGACCGATGCTGAAATCAGCAAAAGCAACAATGGCGACCGGGGGAAACAACAGGCTAACGTGCCGAAACAGATGGCCTCAGCGTGGATGAACTACGCGTTTCACCAGGGGGCGCTGGATGGACTGCTGCTCAGCACCGGCGTGCGCTATATTGGCAGCATGTACGGCGATAACGCCAATACTCTGCCGGTTAAAAACGTCACCCTGGTCGACGCCGGAGTGAAATATCAGGTGAATAAGCATATCCAGCTGGGTTTCAACATCCAGAACCTGCTGGATCATCACTACGTCGGAACCTGCGATGGCGACACCAGTTGCTATCCCGGGCAGGAACGAACCTTCATCGGCTCACTGAAGCTTAACTTCTGATGTCAAAAGGAATCAGCCGCCGCGCCTGCCTGCAGGCGCTCATTATGCTACCGATGGTGGCGCATGCCGGGATGACGCGTCTGGATAGCCGCCGGATTGTCGCCATTAACTGGGCCGCGGCTGAAACGCTGCTCAGCATTGGCGTGACGCCGCTGGCGATTTCCGATAGCCGCTATTTTCGCTGACGGATAATCCAACCCGTTCTGCCGGCAAGCGTACTGGACGTGGGTCCTTTCTGGGAACCGAATATGGAAATGCTCGACGCCCTGCGCCCCTCGCTGATCCTCAGCGACGTGCTGCCCGCCGCCATCATGGCCAAAATGGCGACCATTGCGCCGGTGGAAACGGTCAGCGCCTACTCCACGCCCGGCGATTTGTGGCGGGGGTTGGGTGACTGGACGCGACAGCTCGCTCATCGTCTGGACGTCGGCCCTTGCGCAGCGCGCTGGTTGCAATATGCCGAGACGGAAATAGCGGCGTTACGCCGGCGTCTGGCCGCCCGTGAACGGGCAAAAATCCTGGTAATGGTCCTCGATCAGGATGGTAAGTACGCCACGGTCTATGGCCCCGGTAGCCTTGCCGATGCCGTTTTACGCCAGCTTGGCCTCACCAATGCCTGGCAAAAACCGGTCAGCGCAATCCACGTCGCGCGCGTGCGTATCGAAGCGCTGGCGGACCTCCCCTGCGACTGGCTTTTTTATACTGAGCTGCCGACGACGCTGACCCGCCTGATGTGGGCCAGACAAGCTAACGGTTTGTGGCAGCATCTGCCGATCGTTGCCGCGCGCCGCGTTTCCCGGCTGGAACACTTTTTCCCCTTTGGCAGTCTGGCCACCGCTCTTGGGCTGGCCGGACAAATAGCCCGGATCCTGGGAAGCGTCAAATGAGGCCCTCGCGCGCGATAGCCGGCTTTTTTATCTGCGCCGCGGCCGCCATCGTCTTAACCGGCGGGAATTATCTGGCGCTGGTGACGCGTTATCCCGCATCGCTGGCCTCGCTCCTGCTGGAACAAAGCTTCCTTCCCCGCGTCACCGTCAGCCTGCTTTGCGGCGCGGGGCTGGCGCTGGCGGGATTACTGTTCCAGCAGGTATTACGCAACCCTCTGGCCGAGCCGGGTACGCTCGGCGTTGCCGCAGGCGCTAACCTGGCGATGTCGGCTGCGCTGGTTTTCGCTCCGGGCCTGCTGACGCTCGGCTTGCCCACGTTGGCGCTGCTGGGTTCAACAGGGGTCATACTGATTCTTCTCTGGTTGACCGCGGGCCGTCAGTTCGCGCCGCTCAGCGTAATTCTGGTCGGGATGGTGCTCAGTCTGTACGGCAACGCGCTGAATACGCTACTGGTGCTATTCAACCACGATTACCTGAGCGATCTCTTTAGCTGGCAGGCCGGCGCGTTAACGCAAAGCGGCTGGGCCAGCAGTAAAGCGCTGGCCGTTGCGCTGCTGCCCGCACTCCTCATCAGCCTGCTTCTGCTGCGCCCGCTGACCATCCTCGGCTTATCCGGGCAACATGCCGGCGCATTGGGCGTTTCGGTCCTGCGGATTCGCCTCATCACATTAGGTACTGCGGTGGCGCTCAGCGCTATCATCACCAGCCAGGTGGGGATCATCAGCTTTATTGGTCTTGCGGCGCCGGCCATGGTCAAGGCCGGGGGGGGGCGCCGTTTAGGCCAGCAGCTTGGCGCCACCCTTGTCACCGGCGCGGTACTCCTGCTCCTGGTCGATCAGCTGGCCTTGCGTTACTCCCCCGCCGCCGGCGATATTCCGGCGGGAGCGGCCACCGCGCTGTTGAGTGCGCCGCTGCTGCTGATGCTGCTCCGTCAGCGCTTGACCGGCGGCGTAGTGTCTGTGAGCGACAGCCGGGCACGCCCGCCATTAAAGCGCCGCCATGTGCCGCTTCTGATCCTGCTGCTGGCGCTGGCGATACTCGCCTCTCTATGGCTCAACCGGGAGCCGCCGGGCGCCGTGGCCGCTCACCTGCTGGCATGGCGCTGGCCGCGAATGGTCGGCGCGCTATGCGCCGGAATGATGCTGGCATGCGCCGGGGTGCTGATTCAACGTCTGACCGGCAATGTCATGGCCAGCCCTGAGCTCACGGGTATCAGCAGCGGCGCCGCGCTGGCGGTGCTGCTGACCGTCCTTTTTACCCCTGCTCCGCTGACCCTCCTGCTGCCATCCGCGCTGTTCGGCAGCCTGATCACGATTGCTTTGCTGTTTTTATTTGGCTTACGTAGCCGGTTCAGCCGACAAAAAATGGTCCTCATCGGGCTGAGCCTGACCAGCTTCGCCGGGGCGCTAAATATGGTGCTGATGTTAAGCGGCGATCCGCGCGCGCTGATGTTGCTGAACTGGAGCACCGGCTCCACCGCCAATATTGACGCCGCGCTGGCCAGCGGCGCGCTGATCGCCACCGCCATCCTGTGCCCGCCGGCGCTGATGATGCAGCGCTGGCTGACGCTGCTCGGGCTGGGGCAGCTCACCGCGCGGTCTGCGGGCATGTCGCTGCGACGCAGCCAGTTACTCATTTTGCTGCTGACCGCGCTGCTTACGGCGGCAGGCACGCTGCTGGTGGGACCGCTCAGTTTTGTTGGTTTGCTTGCCCCACAGTGCGCGAGGGTGCTGGGAGCGCATGCTTTACGCCAGCAGTTGGTAACGGCCGCGTTAGTCGGTGGACTGTTAATGGTGCTGGCAGACTGGCTGGGGCGCAATATCGCCTGGCCATGGCCCGTTTCGGCAGGCTTGCTGACCGCCTTTATCGGCGCGCCGTGGTTTCTATGGCGGCTACGAAAAACCGCCACTCACTGATATAGTCATGTCGTCCGCCCCGGGCATATCCGTCCGGTCCGCACAAGGTCATCGCCCCCCACAGATAGCGCGTGGAGCGGGTTGACGAAAAAGTAACAAGAAAGGTGTTGCGATGAAAAAAGATATTGTTTACGTATTCC
This sequence comes from Klebsiella sp. NPDC088457, assembly GCF_044900465.1. Taxonomy (NCBI): domain Bacteria; kingdom Pseudomonadati; phylum Pseudomonadota; class Gammaproteobacteria; order Enterobacterales; family Enterobacteriaceae; genus Klebsiella; species Klebsiella sp. NPDC088457. The sequence goes on from NZ_JBJDNH010000014.1 coordinate 106,745, forward strand.
ACCATTTTGGCATTCCCGTTCGGGACGGTGACACCAGCGGGACTTACAGTGAAAAAGCGGGGATGTATACCGCGGATAATCCGGGGAAATTCCGCGTGCAGTGGCATCGTTTTGATGCCGACTCGCCGCTTCATCCGCTGCTGCGAACGGTACCGCACGTGGCCTTTAAGGTGGATAATCTGCTTCAGGCCATCGAAGGCGAAGAGGTTATTCTGGGCCCCTATGAGCCAATTGATGATTACTTTGTCGCGGTCATTAACGATGCCGGGGTGCCGATCGAACTGATTCAGACCTCGCTGGATGATGATGAACTGTGGTCGCGGGCGCGCAGCGGCCGGGGAACCCTATATCGAAATAATGACTGAGCGGACATAAGTTTTCATTTAATCACCGGGCGGGGAATATGATTTTCTTATTTTCATCCTGAAACCGACCGATGCGAAACGGTGAACGGCGCGAAGCCATATCAATTCCTTCCGGCGGGGATTATGATTGACGTTTATTATTCTTTCGATATGCGGTGATTGAGAAATAAATGGATCTTATCGGCATTATTATGTCGGCGGGAAAATCCTCCGTTGATGTCGCGCTTTATACGTTGTTACCCATTATGGTGGTCATGCTGATCATCATGAAATATCTGGAAGTGCGCGGCGTACTGGACGTTATCGTCCGCTGGGTCGCCCCGCTGCTCAAGCCTTTTGGCCTCGGCGGCATGAGCGCATTTGCGCTGATTCAGATAAATTTCGTCAGCTTTGCCGCCCCGCTGGCCACCTTATCGATCATGGATAAACGCGGCGTCTCGGACCGGCAGATGGCCGCCACCCTCGCCATGGTTTTTGCCATGGGACAAGGCAACGTATTCTATCCTTTAACGCCTTTTGGCCTACACTGGATGGCCTCGATTACCATTTCAGTTATCGGCGGTCTGTGCGCCGCGGCGGCCACCTGGCACATCACCGGCCGCAGGCTCTCGGTTGTCGAAAACCCGCGGGCTGAAGCCCTGCCCAACGCCGAGCAAAGCAATCAGGGAATTATCGCCGTGATCAACAGCGCCGGTTCCGACGCGATCCGTCTGGCGCTTGGCGCCGTCCCAATGCTGATCCTGTCATTGACTATCGTCGGGTTGATGCAGGCGGCCGGCGTTATCGAACTGCTTCAGCGCCTGCTGATGCCGCTGCTGCTATGGTTGAATATCCCGGTTAACTTTGTCCTGCCGACGCTGGTGAAATGCGTCGCCGGCGGTACCGCCTATTTTGGCGTCATCTCCGAATTAATCCAGCAGGGGAAAGTGACCGTCAGCCAGATTAACGCCTCCGCCGGGCTATTAATTCAGACCTTCGATCTCCCCGGTATTGGCATCTTTCTCGGGGTCAGCTCCCGCTTTGTGCGCCTGTTCCGCTTTGCGGCGCCGGGCGCCATCGTGGGAATTCTTGTCCGCACCCTCATGCACGCGACGCTCTTCTGATGCCGCAGATTTAATGCATCGCGCCCGGTCGGGGCGCCCCTCGCAGGCGAGATCGCGATGAATACGCGCCATCATATAGGGAAAGAACGGGTTGGAGGTCACACGCATCAGGGTATCCAGCCCCACGCTCAGGGTTGAGGTTTCACCGCGGAGCGAAATGGTGCCGAGGCTAATGCCGTACAGATTTTTTTCCGTAGGCTCACGACCATACAGCGAATCGCTGAGCGGGAACGGCACCGCAACATGAGAGAGCGAATACATATCCTGCGGCCAGGCAATATCCAGCGGCGTCACGCGATCGGTCCGCTCCCCCGCCGGCGTCTCACGGGCCACCGTCTCGTAGGTGGTGGGCGAGGCATTGGTGATCACCGTAGTGTCGTAGCGCCGCGGCGGCGGCGGTAAGAGCGAGTTGACCGCCGAGTAGAGCGCCGGCCGGAACAGCGCACGGAGGTTCGCCGCCTGATTAATGTCAAACATCACCAGCTCGCTGCCGTTGTCGGGTAAATAGCGATACAGCGAATTGACCACCGCCCGGGTGCTGACCGTGGAGTCCATCACCGACTGGAAGGTCAAGACCGGCGGCAGCGCCGCGAGCCGCTGGCTGCGGTACGCCTGGCTAATTTGCTGCTGTAGCGCCTGGGTTAACAGCCACGATTGCCGGGCCGCTTTCACCGGAAATGAGTTGTACTTCCAGGGATTAAACTCCGGCACCACGTTCAGCCATGCCGCACGGGCAAAAGCCGGGAAGACCGAGGGCAGCCCCGCCAACCCGGCAAAGCGGGCAAATGCGGTAACGCCAATCATCGGCGACAGCAGAACCAGCTGCTGCGGCCGACGCAGCGTGCTATCCTCCAGCCCGTCGAGCGTATATTTCAGCGCCAGCGCGCCGCCGTTGGAATAGCCAACAAGAGACAGCGGGACATCCGGGCCCGCCAGCCGCGTGGCTTCCCTTACCGCCAGCCGGGTCGTCGCCATCCACTGTTCCCGGTCGACGTCGGTCAGCGCTCCCGGCGCCGTCCCATGCCCCGGCAGACGGGGGATCACCGCGACATACCCCTGGCGCTGATACTCCAGCGCCAGATAGCGCATACTGTAGGGCGAATCCGTCAGACCGTGCAGCAGCACGGCGGCGCCGCGCGGTTTGCCCGACGGCAGCAGAATCATTGAACGGTTCCAGTCGGGATTAAATTGCGCCGGGTAGACCTGACTGTGGGCGTAAAAACGGTTAAGCGGCGTTTTTTCATCATCGCGCAGCGTGTCGGTCAGGTTGCGGCGCATATCGCGGAAAATCGCCTCTTCGCGCCCCCGGTAATCGGCAAAGGTGGCGCGGTCGATCTCGTCGGCGGTCATTTCATCGGCCGACCAGGTATGCCAGCTGTGCAGCGCCGGGCCGCGCTGCGATTCGTAAATACGGCCAATAAAAAAGACGATAACCACCAGCGCCAGCCCAATAGCGACTTTTTTCACCGCGTTGATAATTTTTGATCGCGACTGATGCCGGAGTCGGATAAAACGCATTATGGTCATCTCACTTTCCATTTTTTATTACACAGCGTGGTCGTTAAACCGGGTTGCCCGTTCTATCAGAGGCAACGCGGGTCTTTTTAAACATAGATTAAACCAACGGGCTATTCTGATTGTCAGAAAAGAGATGAAGGGCAATTATCGCCGGGAATGTGGCAGCTCGGGGAAATACGGATGGAATGGTGGGTAAAAAAAGTACAATCAGGTCAGGAAGCGGAACCGCATTGCGTGGTATTACAAAGCGGTCAGTTAATGATTATTGCCGAAATTGCATCCCGCGATTGCGGTTTACAATGCGGGGATAAACTCACGCCGCTGGCAAACGCGCGCTACTGCATCAACAACGATACCGCCAGGACATTAAAAGTGATAAAAGCGGTCCATTTTAGCGCCGAACGCTGGGCGGACATCGCCCGTTGATACGAATAAACGCCAGCCCCCACCTCAACGATATTGAATACAATCGCTTTCCCCTCTATGCCGCTAAAATTCCCCTTCGCTCTTTTCTGCCTGTGACATACTATCGAACATGTCAGCAGACCTGAAACAAGGAGCGAAAATGAACCACAAGGCCGCCAGTCTGACCCCGGAACAAGCACTCACCCAACTGGAAGCGCAGTACGAACGTTCGGTCAATGCATTACGTAAAGCCATCGGCGAGTATATCGACCACAACGTTCTTCCTGATGACGAGGCCCGCGCTAACGGCTTATTTGTCTATCCGCAGCTGTCCGTTTCCTGGGACGGCACCGATCACAAGGCCCTGAAAACCCGCGCCTGGGGCCGCTTCACCCATGCCGGTTGCTATACCACCACCATCACCAATCCGAAACTGTTTCGCTCGTATCTGCTGGAGCAACTCACGTCGTTGTATCAGGATTACGGCGCGCATATTAGCGTCGAGCTGTCGCAGCATGAAATTCCCTATCCTTATGTAATTGACGGTTCCGCATTAACCCTCGATCGCTCGATGAGCGCGGGCCTGACCCGCTATTTCCCGACGACCGAGCTGGCGCAAATCGGCGATGAAACCGCGGACGGCCTGTTCCATCCGACCGAGCATCATCCGCTTTCGCATTTCGACGCCCGGCGCGTCGATTTCTCCCTCGCGCGCCTGCGCCACTATACCGGGACGCCGGTGGATCATTTCCAGCCGTACGTTCTGTTCACCAACTACACCCGCTACGTTGACGAGTTCGTGAGCTGGGGATGCAACCAGATCCTCGATCCCGACAGCCCCTATATCGCCCTTTCCTGTGCCGGCGGCATCTGGATAACGGCCGATACGGAAGCGCCGGAACAGGCCATTTCCGACCTGGCGTGGAAAAAGCACCAGATGCCCGCCTGGCACCTGATCACCAAAGAGGGCCAGGGGATCACGTTGATTAATATTGGCGTTGGACCGGCCAACGCCAAAAACATCTGTGACCATCTGGCGGTGCTGCGCCCGGACGTCTGGCTGATGATTGGCCACTGCGGCGGCCTGCGTGAAAGCCAGACCATCGGCGACTACGTGCTGGCGCACGCCTACCTACGTGATGACCACGTGCTGGATGCGGTATTGCCGCCGGATATCCCTATCCCCAGCATTGCCGAGGTGCAGCGCGCCCTGTACGACGCCACCAAGCAGATCAGCGGCATGCCGGGGGAAGAGGTTAAACAGCGGCTGCGTACCGGTACGGTGGTTACCACGGACGACCGCAACTGGGAGCTGCGCTATTCCGCCTCGGCGCTGCGCTTTAACCTCAGCCGCGCCGTGGCTATCGACATGGAGAGCGCCACCATTGCCGCCCAGGGCTACCGCTTCCGCGTCCCGTATGGCACGCTGCTGTGCGTGTCCGATAAACCGCTGCACGGTGAGATTAAGCTGCCGGGTCAGGCCAACCGCTTCTATGAAGGGGCGATATCTGAGCACCTGCAGATCGGCATCAAGGCCATTGATTTACTGCGCGCAGAAGGCGACCACATGCATTCTCGTAAGCTGCGCACCTTCAACGAGCCGCCGTTCCGCTGACCCCTCCCCCTCTTTGCCCGGCGCCACGGCGGGCAAAGAGGAAACAACCAGGCGGGCTTGTTCCCCCGGCGCCGGCCTTCAGCCGCGGTACATCCTGCCGCGGTATAACTCATCGCCTTCCGTTATAACGCCAGCTCATCAAAGCGCGATAAAATCGTTTTTTTATATTGGGAGTGGATATGCGACCGCTTGCGCAGGCATCACAGGCAATATTCTCCTCGGTAAAGTATGTTCTGACCGATATGGATGAGACGCTCACCTTTCGCGGGCGGCTTTCTGCCGCCACCTACGCGGCATTAGAGCGGCTGCAATCTGCCGACATCCGGGTGATCCCCGTCACCGGCGCCCCGGCAGGATGGTGCGATCAGATGGTCAGAATGTGGCCTGTCGATGGCGTCATCGGCGAGAACGGCGGCCTGTTCTTTCAGCGCTCCGCCGCGGGGCAGACGATAGACCGCCACTTCTGGCACGCGGAGCGGCAGCGCGACGTGCTGGAAAAACTCAATGGCATCGCAGAGGAAATCGCAGAAACATGCCGCTGGGCGACCCTTGCTGAAGATCAGCCGTTTCGCCTGACCAGCCTGGCCTTTAACCTGCCGGAACGAACGGCGCAGATCGACACGCTGCGTTCGTCGCTGCACGCGGCCGGCTTACAAACCACGGTCAATAATTTATGGCTGCTGGGCTGGTGCGGGGAATACGATAAACTGACGATGAGCCGCCACGTTCTCAGAACGTTTTATCACCTGGACGAACCGGATGCGCAGGACAGCGTCTTTTATTGCGGGGACTCTGAAAATGATGCCCCGATGTTCGCCGGATTCAGGCATACCCTCGGCATGAGCACCCTGCGCCAGCACCTGACAACCATTCCGGCGCTGCCGACGTGGATAAGCCAGGGTCCCGGAGGAGAAGGGTTTGTCGAGGGGGTGGATAAAATCCTGGAGCACAAGAAACGCGCGAGCGCCGCCGGCGCTCTCTGAGGCCGCAGAAAATCAGCAAAAGCCCGCCAGCGGGCTGTTTAAGCCAGCGGCAATCGCGTTAAGCGGACCGTTCGCTGCCTGACCCGGTGTTACCGTTCCCCTTTACCGGCGGCGGGTTCCTGCAACTGCCCGATCAGCCTCTGCATGTTCTCCTCGCACGAAATCCCTTCAGGCCGATCCGCGATGCTGGCGATCAGATTCAGCAGTTCCAGCTTGCTCTTCGCAAGCTGCTGTTGCATCAGTTCGATCTCCGATACCCGCGTCTTCAGCGACTGTACCAGCTCCTCATGATCCCACTTTTTCTGTCGTTGCGGCAGAAAACGGCGAATTTGCTCAAGTGAAAAGCCCGCGCGCTGCGCGTTATCAATGATCTTCAGCAGATCCGCCGTTTCCACAGCATAATTCCGGTAGCCATTTCCCTTGCGCGGAGGCGGTGTAATCAGCCCCTCGGCTTCGTAAAAACGGATACGGGAGGGCGTCACGCCCGTCGCTTTTGCCAGTTCACCAATCCTCATGTCATTGATTCCCCCTATTGACCTTAAAGTTAACTTTAAACTTATACTTTTTCCACGGTCAACAGAAGATCGTTGCCGGACCGGTGCGCAAGCTCTGGCGTCTATCCGCCCGCCAGTCGTTCAGGCACGAGCCGCGCCCGGAACACACCTCTGCCTTTGACAACTTACTGAACCGGAGAAACGATATGGGTTATGTAACAACCAGCGACGGCGTTGATATTTTCTATAAGGACTGGGGACCTGAAACGGGAAAAACGATCTTCTTCCATCACGGCTGGCCGCTGTCCAGCGATGACTGGGACGCCCAGATGCTGTTCTTTGTGAACAAAGGTTTCAGGGTCGTCGCCCATGACCGACGCGGTCACGGGCGTTCAAGCCAGGTGTGGGACGGCCATGATATGGATCATTATGCCGACGATGTTGCCGCCGTCGTTCAGCATTTAGGCATACAGGGCGCCATGCACGTGGGGCATTCAACCGGCGGCGGCGAGGTCGTTCGCTACATCGTTCGTCATGGCGAAGATAACGTTTCCAAAGCCGTACTGATTAGCGCCGTCCCGCCGCTGATGGTAAAAACGGAGCATAATCCGCAAGGTACGCCTGAATCGGTGTTTGCTGACTTCCAGGCGCAGCTGGCCGCCAACAGGGCGCAGTTCTATTACGATGTCCCCGCGGGCCCCTTTTATGGCTACAACCGGCCGGGAGCCAGTCCGTCGCAGGCGGTGATCTGGAACTGGTGGCGCCAGGGGATGATGGGAGGAGCCAAAGCGCACTATGACGGCATCGTTGCGTTCTCACAGACGGATTTCACCGAAGATCTTAAGCGTATTTCCATCCCGGTACTGGTCATCCATGGCGATGACGATCAGGTCGTTCCCTACCATGATTCAGGTTTACTTTCCGTAAGCCTGGTCAGGAACGGTACGCTGAAAACCTACAAAGGGGCCCCGCACGGGATCCCCACCACCCACGCTGAGCAGGTCAATGCGGACCTGCTGGCGTTTGTAAATAGCTGATGCGCTGACCACGGCCGCTCGTCAGCCGTGGTCCCTGCAGATAAATCATCACCAGAGGCCCCCTCGCCACCGCAGAGCCGGGGGGCGGGTTGCGATGCAAACGCCGCGCCCCTTACGCAACGTCGGTAAACTATCCTTTTACTGTTTACGTCGCGTGACGGACGCAGATGCCTTGCATCGGGATTGAGAATAATGAGGAACGGAGATGCAAACGATTCTGGGCGCCAGCGGTCAGATTGCCCGCGAGCTTGCCCGCGAGCTGAAACGCTCATACACCGATGACCTGAGACTGGTCAGCCGCAGCCCGCGCAAGGTGAACGACGGCGATGTGACCGTCGCGGCCAATCTGCTTGATGCGGCGCAAACGCGGGAAGCGGTAAAAGGCAGCAGCATTGTCTATTTCGCCGCGGGGCTGCCGACGGACTCGGCGCTGTGGGAGCAACAGTTCCCGACGATGCTGAAAAATGCGCTCGATGCTACCCGCGCGGCGGGAGCCAGTTTTGTCTATTTTGACAATACCTATATGTACCCGCAGAACGGCAATCCGCAGACGGAAGAAACGCGCTTCGCCCCCAGGGGGCGTAAAGGAAAGGTGCGCGCCCGAATGACGAACATGGTGCTTGAAGAGATGAAACGCAAGGCCATTCCGGTCATTATCGGACGCGCACCGGAGTTCTATGGGCCGGGGAAGACGCAGAGTTTTACCAACGCCCTGATCATCGACAGGCTAAAAACGGGCGAACGGCCACGCGTGCCGGTACGTGACGATAAGCTGCGTACGCTCATCTGGACGCCTGATGCCAGTCGCGCCCTTGCTGTTCTCGGTAATACCCCGGATGCTTTCGGCCAGAGCTGGCACCTGCCCTGCTGCGACCAGCGCCTCACCTATAAACAGTTTGTTACGCTGGCCGGTGAGGTGTTCGGCACAGCCGCTGAATATTCCGTCCTCAGTAAGCAGAGGATGATCGTTGCGGGTCTGTTTTCGAAGGGGATACGCGAAATTCGGGAACTGCTGCCGCGCTATGAATATGACAACCTGTTCGAATCGGCGAAATTTAAACATCGTTTCCCTGATTTCACCGTCACAACCTACCGTGAAGGTCTGGAAGAGATACACAGAGAATGGCGGGATAAGCAGCCGAACCGGAATTAGCCACCGGAGACGCCGGCGGATGACCAGACGTATCTTGCATGTTGTGACCAATGTTTCTCAGTTTTCCCGGCCCGCTCATCGGACCGGGCCCTCTGTTGACAGAGCACTCGGCATCGGCTCAGGTGTCCGCCTTCCGCAGATTTCAATCGCGACAAAAAGCAAAAAGCCCGCTTAAGTTTCCTTAAGCGGGCTTTTTAAATATGGCTCCTCTGACTGGACTCGAACCAGTGACATACGGATTAACAGTCCGCCGTTCTACCGACTGAACTACAGAGGAATCGTGTGAACGGGGCGAATATTAACGGCGCCGTAGGGCCTTGTCAAAGGCTGTTTCTCACATTTTAAATCGTTTGCCGATTTATTCTCCATTTTGGGTAAAAAGTACCGTTTCACCTGAAAAGCGGTTATTTTTCGTCCACTTGAGTTTTACTCCGCGGATATTTCCATAGCCAGCGCCCGCTCACCATTCGGCAATAGAACAGCACGCCGCGCACCGCCCAGTCGAGCACCATCCCCAGCCAGACGCCGATAACGCCCATCCCGAGGACAATCCCCAGCGTATAGCCCGCCACCACGCGACAGCCCCACATGCCCAGCATCGACACCCACATGGTATAGCGCACATCACGCGCGCCTTTAAAGGCGCAGGGCAGGATCCACGAGGTCGCCCAGATCGGCATAAAGAAGGCGTTCAGCCACAGCAGTTCCTTGACCACCACTTTGACATCTTCTTCGCTGGTATAGAACGAAGCGATCAGGTTAGCGAACGGCGCGGTGCCCCAGGCAATCACCGTCAGCACGATTGTGGATAGCCAGAACACGTGCCACGCCTGACGCTCGGCCTGCCCTATTTGCCCTTTGCCCAGCCGTTTACCGGTAATGATGGTGGAAGCAGAACCTAATGCATTCCCCGGCAGGTTAATTAACGAAGCGACGGAAAAGGCGATAAAGTTCCCGGCGATGACGTTAGTCCCCATTCCGGCAACAAACATCTGCGTCAGCAGTTTACCGCCGTTGAACAGCACCGACTCGATGCTCGCCGGGATACCGATGCCCATCACTTCCCAGATAATCGCGAAGTTGAACGGTTTAAAGTAACTCTTCAGCGAAATGCGCAGCGCCGGGTTAAAACCAATCGCCAGGACCCACACGATCGCCACCGCGCCAATATAACGGGCGATCGTCAGCCCCAGCCCCGCGCCGACAAACCCCAGCCCCGGCCAGGAAAAAACGCCGTAAATCAGGATGCTGCTGATAATAATATTGAGGATGTTCATCCCGCCGTTGATCAACAGCGGAATTTTGGTGTTGCCGGCCCCGCGCAAAGCCCCGCTGCCGATCAGCGCAATCGCCGCCGCCGGGTAGCTCAGCACCGTCAGCTCCAGATAGGTCAACGCCAGAGCCTTCACCTGTGACGAGGCGTCTCCGGCGACAACGTCGATGATCTCGCTGCCGAAAGCATGGATCACCGCCGCCAGCAGAATGGAGAACAGCGTCATGATGACCAGCGATTGTCTCGCCGCCGCCCTCGCCCGCCGCCGGTCGAGTTTGCCGAGGCTAAAGGCCACGACCACAGTGGTACCGAGGTCGATGGCGGCAAAAAACGACATAATCACCATGTTAAAGCTGTCGGCCAGCCCCACGCCCGCCATCGCCTCTTTTCCCAGCCAGCTGACCAGGAACGTACTCAACACCCCCATCAGCAAAACGCAGGTGTTTTCGAGGAAAATAGGCACCGCAAGGGGGCTGATTTCACGCCAGTAAAGGACACGGTAACTTTTACGCTTTTTAAACCAGGTCGTGCGTTCAGCGACCTGGCGTACTGCGGAGGTGACGTTCAAGGGAGACCTTAGTGAGAAAAGTTGAAACTACATTTCAAATGATGATAGAGAATGGGCGATCCTGCAAAACATTTTTCCTGATTAATTGTCGGTAATAGCAACAAATTGTTGATGGAAACGGCAGTTGAACATCTGTCGGCGAATTGATGTTTGACAAATATTTTTTCGCCGCTAAGATACGACTCCACAACGATTCCTCTGTAGTTCAGTCGGTAGAACGGCGGACTGTTAATCCGTATGTCACTGGTTCGAGTCCAGTCAGAGGAGCCAAATTCTTGTTTTCATGCCGCTCTGCGAATCCTTATATGATTTTGATTCAATAAGTTAGCGTGAAAAGTCTTCCCGATGCTTTTTTAGTTTTCCCTCCGCATCGGGAGAATTTGGTGGTCAGATTTGGGGTCAAGTTGGTTCGATGACGGAGTGACCCCCAAATGTCTCTGAACGACACTAAAATCCGCAGCTTAAAACCATCCGCTAAACCTTTCAAAGTTTCCGATTCTCATGGCCTGTACCTTTTAGTCAATCCAGGCGGTTCACGTCTCTGGTATCTCAAGTACCGTATCAATGGTAAAGAATCCCGCCTTGGTTTAGGCGCTTATCCCGATGTCTCCCTGTCTGGCGCACGACAACAGCGCGACGGTATCCGCAAGCTGCTGGCGCAGAATATTAACCCTGCCCAACAACGTATCGCCGAAAGGGCAGCTCGCTCGCCGGAAAAAGTCTTTGAGACCGTGGCACTGGGCTGGCATAAAAATAATAAGAAGTGGTCGCAGAATACTGCAGACCGCCTGCTTGCCAGCATGAGAAATCATATCTTTCCGGTAATTGGTCATCTGCCGGTAACAGAACTGAAACCCCGTCATTTCATCGATCTGCTGAAAGATATCGAGGCGAAAGGTCTGCTGGAAGTCGCGTCCCGCACGAGGCAGCATCTCTGTAACGTCATGCGCTATGCCGTGCATCAGGGGTTAATCGAAAACAATCCGGCGGCGAATCTGGGTGGCGTGACAGCCCCACCCGTTACGCGCCACTACCCTGCCCTGCCACTGGAGCGTCTGCCGGAACTGCTGGAGCGCATTGATGACTATCAGCAGGGACGGGAATTAACCCGTCTGGCCGTTTTGCTGACGCTTCACCTGTTTATCCGCTCCAGTGAACTGCGTTTCGCCCGATGGTCAGAGATTGACTTCAGAAACCGAATCTGGACCATTCCCGCCACCCGCGAGGCTCTTCCTGGTGTTCGCCACTCCGGACGGGGAGCAAAAATGCGTACGCCACATATCGTACCGTTGTCCGGGCAGGCCATCGCCATTTTAGAGCAGATTAAAGCAATTTCCGGCCACCAGGAGCTGGTGTTTCCCGGTGACCATAATCCGTATAAACCAATGTGTGAAAATACAGTCAACAAAGCGCTGCGTTTGATGGGGTATGATACGAAAAATGATATCTGCGGCCATGGCTTTCGGACAATGGCCTGTAGTGCCCTGATGGAATCCGGCTTGTGGCCACAAGATGCTGTAGAGCGACAAATGAGTCATCAGGAACGCAACGGAGTACGTGCGGCTTATATCCATAAAGCAGAGCATCTGTATGCCCGGAAAGCTATGATGCAATGGTGGTCGGATTATCTGGAGGTAAACCGTAGAAGTCATGTAGCGCCGTATAGTTACTCCTGGAGTAATAACGCTGTCTAAATTATCTACATGATAATCTATTGATGTGAAGCAGTTCCTTGCTGTAAAGGTTCTGCTTTTTTTTGAAAAAATAGCTCTCAGGGAAGATAACCAGTAAAAATGAATAAGGCAAAATTTTTAATTAATAAGAGCTGCGTAACCCTCCTTGAACTTTAGTAATTTATTACCTGAATCTTCAGTATGCTCGTCTTCATTTTAGCAAACTGTGTTTCAGGTTGGCTTCCGCTGCCACCGTTGAGTTGAGAACTCGATTAGTCATTAGCCGTGTGGTATCCGTCACCGGTGGAGCACCGAACATCCGCTTGTAATCCCGGGTGAATTGCGACTGGCTCTCATAGCCCACCCTCACCCCGACTGCGCCCGCTCTTTCGCCCTCCGACAGGAGTATTCGGCGGGCCTCCTGGAGACGGATCTGAGTACGGTACTGAATGGGGGACATCAATGTGAGATTTTTAAAATGACGGTGAAACGAACTGACGCTCATGTTTGCCATCTTGGCTAACGTCTCAATACTCATCGGATTTGCATAGTGCAACTTAATCCAGTTTGTCACCTGACGTATTTGTAATACATGAGACCTGTTAAGAGAGAACTGAGTGAGGACATCGCCCAGGTTACTTTGTATCAGGCGAAAATAAATCTCTTTTACAATCAACGGGGCGACAAACTCAATATCGTTCGGCTGGTCGATAAGTCTTAACAGCCTCATGAATGGTTCGAGCAAGTTGAATGTCGTTGTCGTCGCCGCAATTCCCGGAAACGAACGTGAGCTAATGGGTTTAGCCGGAACATCCTGCAACACCTCAGCAAGAAGAGATAGATCAAGATCGAGAGTAAATGCAAGATGTGGCATTCCATTTGTTGCCATGTAAATTTGTGTTGCTACGGGAACATCCACAGTCACCACTAAAATTTTCTTCGGATTAAGCCAAAATGAACTGCGTCCAAGCTGGACATGCTTGCTTCCCTGAGCAATAACGACAATTCTTGGATGATAAATAAGATGCTGTGGACGTGTCGCATTTTCTATCCTGAACAAAGTAAGGCCTGAAATATCAGTCAACCGATGCGAATCCGTACAGTGATGTTCAATAATATCGCACAAGGACGGAAGGATCCTGTTCATCAATAATCCCGTATCTCAATGTTTAACCCTGGCTCCCAATGAAGCCACCTGACCTATATTGGCACAGTCTTCTGAATCATCATATCCGGTCTGCTTCCGCGAGCGATGTTTACTCTTTCACAATGAAAAATCACGTTAACCTCAAAGCCTGCGCCGGCGCATGCATTCATGAGTCCTCCGAGAGGCTGTGATGATAAGAAAATTGACAGGATCGTGCAAAAAAAAGGCAGTATGTGTGTAGCAGATACCCCCCAAAAGCACGAATATTCTCTCTATCACCGTTACATATATTGATCCCCTTTTGCAGAAAATACCCAAATAAGAACCTGAACGGGTTGCGCGCCATCAGGTTCAGTGGCTTTTCATCATCAGCAGAGGTCAGCGATATGACAGAAAGAAAGGTTTGGTTTATTACAGGATGCTCGACCGGATTTGGATATGAACTGGCACGCCAGGTCCTCGCTAAAGGCGATCGGGCAGTCCTTACCGCTCGAAATATCTCAACGCTTCACAGCCGTTTCGCGGAGTATGCCGATAATGCTTTTATCCTGCCACTGGATGTCACCAATGAGGACATGATTCGTAAAGCGGTTGCAGAAGCAGAGGCACATTTTGGCCACATTGATATTCTGGTCAATAATGCAGGCTATGGCTACGTCTCAGCGATTGAAGAAGGCGAAGATGTTGAAATCCGGCGTCAGTTTGAAACCAATGTGTTTGGATTATTCTCGCTGACGCGGCATGTACTTACGGGCATGCGGAGGCGTCATAGTGGTCACATCATTAACTTTTCTTCCATCGGCGGTCTGATGGCTTTCCCGGCGGTCGGTTATTACAATGCAACCAAGTATGCTGTGGAAGGATTCTCTGAAGCGTTGTCTCTGGAGGTCGCCGCTCTGGGTATCCATGTGACAATTGTCGAACCAGGACGTTTTCGGACCGACTGGGCCGGTCGATCAATAATCGAATCCGGTACGATTATTGACGAATACGTTAATACGACAGGAAAACGCCGGGAGCAATTGCGCGCCTCCTCCGGAACCCAGCCGGGCGATCCTTCACGCGGAGCAACGGCTATTATCAAGGCGACGGAAGCTGCTCAGCCACCGTTACGGCTTCCACTTGGCACAGATGCCTATCAACTTATACAGGCCAAACTTGATGCCATGCAAAAAGATTTTGAAAAGTGGAAGGAACTGACTGTTAGTACCGACTTTCCTGAAAAATGACGCCGACAACGCCAGACTGGCCAATGATTGCTCCGGGACAGGCCACCGCCGGGTGCGCCTGCTCCTGGAAAAGAATGATGTCAGTCTTTATCAAACCTCATTAAACATACGGAGAGTCAGACTCGCCGTCCAGCAGAGCCGCTCAAGGAAACTTAAGCGGCTTTTTTTGCTACAGGAGGGTTTGGCAGGCTAAAGCGAAAAATACCGGGCAATATCCGTAAGCAGCCCTGGATGGGAGGGATGCCAGCCGACGCGCTGTCGGGTCTGCGTACCTGATGCCCGCATATCCATCTGCGCGAACATCGCCAGCCAGCCAAAATGGTCATTAGCGGCTTCAGACGAGAGGCTGACCAGCGGGACACCCAGACCCACGCTAATTGCTTGCGCGATATCACGAAGAGGGATGCCTTCTTCCGCTACCGCATGGTAACGCAGCCCGGAGTGCTGTTGTTCCACCACCAGCCGGTAAAGCGCAGCGACATCAAGAAGATGAGCGGCGGCCCACTGATTGGTCCCCTCACCCACATACGCGGATATCCCTTTCTCGCGCGCAAGCGCAATGAGTTCAGTGACGAACCCTTGTTTACATTCATTATGAACCTGCGGGAGCCGGACAATCGAAACGTTGACGCCGTTTTCTGCTACGCGGGCTCCGGCAACTTCAGTTGACTTGCGCGGGTTGCGCGTCGCGGGGTCATAAAAATCTTCTGTTGCCAGTTGACCCGGCGCGGCGCAACCCATAGCGGCAACGGAGGTAATGATCAGGGGGCGAGAGGATCCCTGTAGCCCGCTTCCCAGCGCTTCGATGGCCTGGGTTTCTTTTTTCGCCGTCTCCTCTGGATCGCTAAAAGAGTGATCATAAGCACAATGAATCACTGCATCGGCCTTTTGCGCCCCCTCAGCCAGGCTCTGAAGATCTTCCAGCGCCCCCCGGTGAGTTTCTGCTCCAATGCGGGCCAGAAGTTGTTCACTTTTATCTGAACGAGCCAGGCCCGTCACCCGATGGCCGGCCCGGCTAAGTTCTGCAGTGACCGCAAGTCCAATAAAACCGGTGGCTCCCGTTAAAAAAATATTCATAATTTTCTCCTGCTAAGCGGTTTCAGATTAACAATTTCACCCTTAATGGCAGTGTAGAAGATGAATATCGGTACGGTCTCTGCTATAAATACACCATTCTGTGCAGATCGTACGGTATTTTATGGATCCCCTTTCAGAAGTTCTGTCATTGCTCAAACTGGAGGCTTATATCTCCGGCGGTTTCCCCCTGCAGGCGGGAACCGGCCTCGAATTCAGGCGACATCCAGGCATCAAATGCTACGTTGTTATTGACGGAAACTGCTGGGTCTCTGTCACCGGGCGCCAGGAGGCCATCTTTCTAAAATCGGGCGACTGTGTGTTTCTGCCTTCCGGCGCCCCCTTCTGTCTGGCGACCGATCCCGGCAGCCCACGGCAACCTTTTATCCCGCCCGACAAGGAGGCGGGTTCTGCGCTGACGATGCAGGCGCCACGGGACGGCGCGTTTATTCTTGGCGGACGTTTTACCTTCAGCAGCGCCCATGCCGATATCCTGCTGCATTCCCTGCCTCCGCTGATACCGATCGCCGAGGGTATTGGGCAACAGGTTATGCGTAATGCCATGGAATGCCTGCGTGAAGAGCTGCGCCTCCCCCAACCGGGTGGTGATTTGATTGCGCAGCAGCTGGTACAAATCATGCTGGTTCAGGCGTTAAGGGTATTGCTTCAGCAGGAAGGGGATGAACGCGTTGGCTGGATGTTTGCCCTTTCCGATCCGCATCTCAAAGCCGCGCTTAACTATATGCACCAGGATCCCGCTTTCCCCTGGACCCTGCAGGAACTGGCAAATCGGGTTGGCATGTCCCGGACCGTTTTTACCAAACAATTTAAACAGAAGGTCGGCACCACGCCGATGAAATACCTCTCCCGATGGCGAATGTTGCTCGCAGGAGAGCGCCTCAGACACTCCCGCGATTCGATCACGCAGATATCGCTGTCCGCCGGGTACGACAGCGATAGCGCGTTTGGCCGGGCGTTTAAAAAAGAGTGGGGATGCTCTCCGCGCGAGCATCGCCAACAGCGGCCGGGGAAAAATACGATCTCGTCATCAAATGCAGGCGAATAACACAGCGCCTGATGCAATAGTCATTTACTGCGACACGATGCGATCGTTGAACGCCTGATAAAAAGCCGCATAGTCTCCGCGTTCAGCAAAGCGCTGAGGCTTCACTTTTTCAACCAGCACTTCCGCGATATCGGGCTGAACGCTGAGGATACTCATCGTTTCCTCAATAAACGCCGCCAGCGGTATTCCGGCAGGATTGCTGGCATGCTTATCACCCATCAGCTTTGTTTGTACCAGTGGAGGAACAAGTTCGGTCACCTGTACGGAAGTATCACGCAGCTGGTAGCGCAGACTCTGCGTCCAGGAGTGAATCGCCGCTTTCGTTGCACAGTACGTCGGAGTAGGGGCGATCGGTACAAAAGCTAAGCCGGAAGAGACCGTCAGGATGGCGGCATGGGGTTGGGCCAGCAAGTGTTCAATCAGCTCAGCCGTTAAGCGAATCGGCCCCAGAAGATTGGTGGTGATTTCGGCTTCCGCAACCGAAACATCGCCGCTTT
The DNA here is from genome assembly GCF_044900465.1 of Klebsiella sp. NPDC088457. NCBI lineage: Bacteria > Pseudomonadati > Pseudomonadota > Gammaproteobacteria > Enterobacterales > Enterobacteriaceae > Klebsiella > Klebsiella sp. NPDC088457. Next base: position 123,945 of record NZ_JBJDNH010000014.1, read on the forward strand.
TCAGATCTTCCGCACGCATGATCCCCGCATTATGTAAAACAATATTTAACCCGGGCCAACCGCTTTTTAACGATGTGGCACACGCCCTGATTGACTCAGGACTGTCGATATCAAGTACGATGGAATGCATGCCCGGGTTTGCTGCGACGGTATCATCCAGCGCTTCTTTTCGCCGCCCGGCGATGATCACCTCATTGCCCGCATCATGGAGCGCCTCGGCCAGCCCGCGACCAATACCGGACCCTCCCCCCGTGATCAGAATCGTATTGCCGGTCAGTTGCATTAAAATTCCCCTCTGCGTGCTGTTAATGAGCATCAGTGGCTCATTGGTTAAGAAGGAAAAAGTATATGGCGTTTTCTCGCTGGGTACTCGCCAGAAAGTACGTAATACTATGCCGATAATACCTGAATAATAAGGTGATGCTTTAAAGCCAAGGAGACAATGAGCGAGTGCGCCCATAAGCCCGATTAGATGACAAAATCCGCCTTAACCGGAGGAGTTGGTGAGCGTCAGTTAAGTACAATGAGTAATACAAGGGTAATTTCCTTTTTTTCTTCGATTAGCATGATTACCCCAGCCCTGCCGCTGGAGCATCTGCCTGAGCTGCTGGGACATATTGAAGGTTATCAGCAAAGCCGGGAACTAACCCGGCTGGCGGTACTGCTCACCCTGCACTTGTTTATTCGCTCCAGAGAGCTGCGTTTCTCACGCTGGCGCGAGATCGGTTTCAGAAACAAAATCCGGACCATTCCCGTCACCCGTGAAACCATCATTCCAGGCGATGGCCTGAAGCGCATTAATGGAATCTGAGGGTTGGTCGCAGGATGCCGTTGTATGCCAGATGAGCCACCAGAAGCGCAACAGCGTACGGGCGGCTGATATCCATAAAGCCACCCATCTTAACGCTCGCAAAGCGATGATGCAGTGGTGATCGGATTATCTGGATGTGTGTAGGAAAGAGTAGGTCCTTCCATGATCTGTCCTTAATTGAGTTCCACCCTGTGGACTGCACACACAAGACCATGCGCTAGTCTGGCCGCCTTTAAATCAAGGCCAGCAACAACGGCCAGTAATCCAAATGGCAGAGATTATAGTGACATGCGATCCACCTTTGCGCGTAGAAACCGGTGACGTTTGATATGTGGAATAATTTTGAGCAGCAAAAGGAGTTGCAGTCAGCACAAATTTTCCTGACACAGGACACCACTCAGGCTAACAGTCCTGCAAACATGTAATCTCATCAAGATGCCACTCCCACCCTGACAACGGCACTCTCACGAGCATGGCCACTATAACGCCATTGCAGAGCATTTTTCCTGCGGCTAAAACGAGTGCAGATAAAGAAAAGACCTCGTGAGGGAGGAAAAAGTCTGTAATGATGATTTTTACTACATCGAAATATTTTACAGCTGTAAATGTTGTGATAACTCCAAAAGATGCCGTCAAGACATAGACTTTTCTATTGGCAGGATTATCGCCATGACCGCTGGGACCAGATCACACTCACGAATAGGCCAACTGCGAGAACAGTTCGCCAAACCGCTCCGGATTACCAACCTGGCCTGAGCCCTTCCGCCTTTCATCACCAGTTCAAAGCAGTAACTTCGATGACCCCCCTTCAATATCAGAAGAAACTTCGGTTGCTGGAAGCGCGGCGCATGATCCCGGCCCAACGGATGAAAGTCGGATCCGCCGCGTATGCAACAGGCTACGAGAGCCCTTCGCAGTTCAGTAGGGAGTACGCACGAATGTGTGGACTGCCACCGAAGCAGGATGCAACCACCCGTCCCTGGCACTGGAGGATGATATAGTAAAACCACCCGGCTAAGTAGGCGTTCTGCACCTCCGCAGAGAACGGGATTTGTCGACCCGCCTTGATTGCCGACAGCAGAAGCGGTCTGGTAGCGCCGTCAGCACTGGCTTGCCATTTTATTTAAGAGCGAGGAGCATTCCTGCTGCCCCAGCGACAAGAACAGCATCAATGAGAAGCTCGAACGCGTGCATCTGGAGCCGCTGGACGAGACGTTTCGCAATCATCGAACCTGCGAACAATGCGATGCCGATGGCAAGTCCACGTGTGATGACGGCCGGTGCAAGTACGCCCGATGCACCGAACGTACCAAGCTTGCCTGCGTAGAGCAGGATAGCGCTTGCCGCCTCCGATCCGAGAAATACGCCGCCACTCATTCCGTACCCGGTGAATACCGGCACGCTGAGAGGCCCGGTGGACAGCACGAATCCGGTCAGGAACCCGACAATCGCCCCGGCAAAACTCATGTGCCAGAGATTCAGGTGGAGATTCGATCGTCTGATGAGGCGGCGCAACGGGATCATCGCAAGGAAGAAAGCTGCCAGAAACACATCCACAGTGGCAGGAGAGATCGTCAACAGCGTGTGCGCCCCGAGCATGGCCGCAGGAACACCCGCCAGGGAGTAGGCAAACACCGGCCGCCAATGGATCTCGTGCCACCAGGCAATCACCCGTCCGATGTTGCCGAACAGAGACGCAATCGCCATAACAGGCACTGCAATCCTTGGCCCGTACATGGTGACGAGGACGGGGAGCATGATTAGCGACGAACCAGTGCCGACGACACCGCTGAGCACGCCGGCACCGAGGGCCAGGAAGAAGATAAGTAATAGCGCGATCATCTGCCTGGGATCAACCTGGGCCATCGCTAGCAGCCGCAAGAAGCGGCACCAGGATGTCGCTGACAGGCGTTGGAATGCTGTGAACCCGGCCGCGACGCGCAATGACACCGTTGCGGATATCCCATTCGAGCGGTCGGCCTGCTTCTCGATCCGTGAGGATGGAAGTGCTCATGTCTGCGGGAGCCGCCCGGAACTTGTCGAGGATCTCCTGCGGCACTTCGTCGCCGAGTTCTGCTCCTTCTGCCCGTGCCACGGACAGACATTCCTGTAAATTGTCAACGACGGTTAAAAAGTGATCCACTTACATCTCCACCGACGGTCTAATATTGATCCACCGTTTTACTCAGGATTAGCTTCAGCGATAACCC